>CAYWZO010000025.1:0-27008 GCA_964462865.1 uncultured Dehalococcoidaceae bacterium
AATGGATGTTCATCGGGATGGCTCGCAATGACAGGTTAAATGGCAGCCGCAAGCTCGAGGACTATCTGGAATAGATATTTTTTACCCGTTCAGGCGAAAGCCGGAATCCAGCCTGTTTCATCTCCGCCGGATACCGACTTGCGTCGGTATGGTTGATATTTAGCGGAACATCCCCGTGAGGTTCCGGGGCAGCTTGCCCCCCGCCCCCATCTTCATGATTTTCTGCATCTGCTGGAACTGGTTTAAGAGCTGGTTGACATCATGCGCGGCGGTGCCGCTACCCCGGGCGATACGCTTCCGCCGGCTCCCCCCGATAATCGCAGGGTTACTTCTTTCCTGCGGCGTCATGGACTGGATAATGGCCTCCACCTTCTTAAGCTGCTCTTCCTGGGCGCCGTCCGGCAGTCTGGCGGCCAGTCTCCCCACGCCCGGCAGCATTTCCGCCAGTTGGGCTATCGGTCCCATCTTCTTGATGGCTTTCAACTGCTCCAGCAGGTCTTCCATGTTGAAGCTGGCGGTCTTTATTTTTTTCTGGAGCTCCAGCGCCTTTTTCTCATCGAGGGTCTTCTCCGCCTTCTCTATAAAGGTCAGCACGTCCCCCATGCCCAGTATGCGCGAGGCCAGCCTGTCGGGATAGAACTGCTCGAAGGCGTCCGCCTTCTCCCCGATGCCGATGAACTTTATCGGCACCCCGCTGACCCAGCGGATGGAAAGCGCCGCGCCGCCGCGGGCATCGCCGTCCATCTTGGTCAGGATGAGGCCGGTCACGTTCACCCGGGCGTGGAACTCCTCGGCCACGCGCACGGCGTCCTGCCCGGTCATGGCGTCCACCACCAGCAGCACCTCGTGGGGACCCAGGACTTTCCTGACCTTTTCCAGCTCGGCCATCATCTCCTCATCGATATGCAGTCTCCCGGCCGTATCGACGATGACGTGGGTGGCGGCGATTTTCTTTGCCTGGTTTAGTCCATGAGTGGAGATGTCCGGGCTGGATACTTTCGGGTCTTCGCTGTATACCGGCACGTCGAGCTGTTTGCCCAGCGTCACCAGCTGCTCGATGGCGGCGGGACGGCGGTTATCGGCGGCTACCAGCAGCGGCTTCTGCCCGCCGTGCTTTAGAAGCAGCGCCAGCTTGGCAGCGGTGGTCGTCTTGCCGCTGCCCTGGAGGCCCACCATCATCAACACGGTGGGAGGCTGGGAGGCGGTATTAAGTTTACTTGACGCGCCGTCGCCGAGGGTCTTGATAAGCTCTTCATTGACGATTTTGATAATCTGCTGGGCGGGGGTCAGGCTCTCCATCACCTCTTTGCCAGCGGAACGTTCCTTGACGCGGGTGGTGAAGTCTTTCACCACCTTGAAGTTGACGTCCGCCTCCAGCAGTGCCAGGCGCACCTGCCGCAGGGCTTCATCGATGTCTTTTTCAGTGAGTTTGCCGCGGTTGCCCAGCAGGCGGAAGACGGCGTTCAGCTTTTCCGAGAGGACTTCAAACATATCAAGTTTAATTGTAAAGGTGAACGCGACCGGACGTCAAACGCTAC
This sequence comes from uncultured Dehalococcoidaceae bacterium, assembly GCA_964462865.1. Lineage (GTDB taxonomy): Bacteria > Chloroflexota > Dehalococcoidia > Dehalococcoidales > RBG-16-60-22 > Fen-1077. The sequence goes on from CAYWZO010000025.1 coordinate 1,539, forward strand.
AGGTTTATCTTCAGATATAAAAGGTGCTACAATATCATAAATCGATTTATCAAGGAGCAAAATTATCATGCCCAAATCGAAATACAGTAAATACATCGTCACCGAACTCAAGGCGCCGGCATTTAGTCCGGATTTCGTCGCCAGGTACAGGAAATTCGCCAACCGCATCCTCTGGATGGACGAGAACGTGGTGCCGGGGGCTTTCCAGATGAACTGCTCCTGGTACCTGAAGCCCAACGCCGACCACCTGGGCGAGTCCCACAAACATAACGAGGGCGAGATTATCGGCTTTTTCAGCAGCGACCCTACGAAACCCTATGACCTGGGCGCGGAAATCGAGTTCTGGCTGGAAGACGAGAAATTCATGATTACTAAAAGCGTCATGATTTTCATCCCGCCGGACATGCGGCATTGCCCGCTTATCCTTCACCGCGTCGACCGCCCTGTCTTTCACTTCAGCGTCCTCACCGGCGGTACCTACACCTCCCAGAAATGATGCCGGAAAAAATAATCGCAAAGGAGCATATTAATGATGGCGAAATCTAAGTACGCGAAATACTTTTTAACGGAACCTAAAACCCCCGCGGCGGGGACCCAGGCAGCTGCCGATTACGCCAAGTGGGCCACCCGCCTGACCTGGCTCGACGGGAATGTGATAAAGGGGGCCTTTCACTTTGGCTGTTCCTGGTACTATAAAGCCCCGGATAAAGCCCTCCCGGCGCATACGCATGATTTCGATGAAATCCTCGGCTTTTATGGCGGCGACCCGCAAAACCCCCGCGACCTGGGCGGTGAGGTAGAGTTCTGGATGGAGGATGAGAAATACGTCATGACCGAGAGCTTCCTCGTCTTTATCCCGGCCGGCGTGAAACATTGCCCCCTGAAGATAAACAGAATTGACCGGCCGATGTTCCATCTCGGGGGCTCCCCCAGCCATGATTACGTTAAAAAAGACGCCGGGTAACGCGATATTCATATTAACGCGTTAATTGACAATAGTAAATCGTCAGCGCAAAATTAATATACTTTATACTAACAGGAGGAGTAAAAAATGTCCGAGCGTAAATATGAAAAGTACATCCTGACCGAGTTAAAACTCCCGGAAAAAGTCCAGGCAATGCAAGCCGAATACAATAAAAGGGCCACACGTATCCTGTGGCTGGAAGACGAGATTATGCAGGGGGCTTCCAGCGTCATTCTGTCCTGGTACTGGAAACCCACCGAGAAAGAAGGCACGCCCTCTCACACCCACGATTTCGATGAAATCCTCGGCTTTATCGGCAGCGACCCGCAGCACCCTGAAGACCTGGGCGGCGAGGTCGAGTTCTGGCTGGAAGATGAGAAATACCTGCTCACCAAGAGCTGCCTCGTCCTCTGCCCCAGAGGGCTGCGGCACTGCCCGCTAAAGGTGCTGAAAGTCGACCGCCCCATCCTGTTCCTCGCCTTCTCGGTCACCGGCAAGTACGCCAAGCAAGGTGTTATCCGGGCTTCGTCCTGAAAATATCCCGTACCCCCCATTTCTTCCGTCCGGAATTAATAACGCGCCACGGTAAGTGCTGGAACAGCAGCAGTCAGATATAACATAAGGAGTGTGTTTTTCATGGCTGAATCGAAGCACGCCAACTATATCGTAACAGAGCTCAAGACGGAAATGAGCGAGGAATCGAGGGCCAGGTATGCCCAGTTCGCCACCCGCATACTGTGGATGGACGATAAAGTAGTGCCGGGGGCTTTCCAGATGAACTGTTCCTGGTATTTAAGGCCTCCCAAGAGCCAGATGGGCAGCGGCCACAACCACGATGTCCCGGAACTCATCGGCTTTTTCAGCGGCGACCCGGATAATCCTTACGATTTAGGCGCGGAAATCGAGTTCTGGCTGGAAGACGAGATGTTCATCCTCACCAGGAGCTGCATGATTTTCGTCCCGCCGAATATGAAGCACTGCCCGCTGATACTCCGCCGTGTTGACCGGCCCGTCTTTCACTTCACCACCGTCACCGCCCCTAAATATGAAATTTTGCACACAGAGAATCTGAAACAGCAGGCTGCCAAACACAGTAAGTACATCGTCACCGAGCTCAAGGAGCCGGAAGAAAAGCGCCGCGTTGCCGCCGATTACGCCAGGTACGCCAAACGCATCCTGTGGATGGACGAGGACGTGGTGCCGGGGGCTTTCCACATGAACACCGCCTGGTTCCTGAAACCGGCCACCACGCTGGAAAACGTGCCCCATACCCATGAAAGCCCTGAAATCATCGGCTTCTTCGGCAGCGACCCGGATAATCCCGATGAGCTGGGCGCAGAGGTGGAAATCTGGATGGAGGGCGAAAAACAGATCATCACCAAAAGCGCGATGATTTATGTGCCGCCCGGGATGGTGCATTGCCCGCTGATTTTAAACCGTGTCGACCGGCCTATTTTCCATTTCACCGTCGTCGATAACGGTCTTTATATCAAGGACGAAAAGCCAAAATAACGGATTTTATAACCTGTCCTCTCTACCCCCTTCCCTTGGAGGGGCTTTGTATCAAATGTCATTCTGAGGAGCGAAGCGACGAAGAATCTCGGGGTAAGGCGGGGCGCCGTACGTATAAACCCCACCACTCCTAGACCCTTCGCTGCGCTCAGGGTGACATTTAAAGGCACTTTTGATACAACACCCCTTGGAGGCAATATGAAGGGAAGGGGGATTATTTATTGAATTATGCTAAAATGGGGTCGAGATGATTCCCGTCAGGCTGAAGCTACGCAACTTCATGTGCTACCGCGATAACGTCCCGCCGCTGGACTTTACCGGCATCCACCTCGCCTGCCTCTCCGGGGAAAACGGTGCTGGCAAATCAGCCATCGTCGATGCCATGACCTGGGCGCTCTGGGGCAAAACGCGCGCCGCCAGCGACGACGACCTTATCCATACCTCACAGTCGGAAATGGAGGTGGAGTTCGATTTCACCATCGGCTCACAACCTTACCGCATCATCCGCAAGCGCTCCCGGCCCAAAAAGCGGGGTGGGGCGGGGCAATCGTCGCTGGAGTTCCAGATAAGCGCCGGGGACGGCTTCCGCCCCATTACCGGCGATACCATCGCCCAGACGCAGCAAAAGATTGTCGAATCGCTGCACATGGACTACGATACCTTCATCAACAGCGCCTTTCTGCGGCAGGGACATGCCGACGAGTTCACCCGGCAGGCCCCTTATAAGCGCAAGGAGGTACTGGGCAGCATCCTCGGCCTGGCCAGCTATGATGAGCTGGAAGACCAGGCCAAAGAACGGGCCAGGGGATTTGAGGCCGATATCGCCCTGACGGAAAGCTCGTTGAAAGAGATTGATATTGAGCTGGCCCGGAAACCGGAATACGAAGCTGAACTGGAGCAGGCCCGGACGGCGCTCGATGGCATCAGCGAGACGGTTAAGGAAAAAGAGGCTGGCCTAGACCGGCTCCGCCGGCAAAAAGAGGCCCTCGAAAGCAAAAAGGCACAGCTTGAAGAGCTGGAAATACGCCTGTCCGGCAGCGCGCGGGACCTCCAGCGCTGGGACGAGCAGGCCGCGCAAAACCTCGCCCGGATTAACAGATACGAAGAAGTCATCGGACAGCGGGCTGATATTGAAGCCAACTATATTAAGTTTAATGATGCGAAAAAGGCGCTTGAAGAACTGGACCGCCAGGAGCGCCAATCCCACGGCTTGGAACGCCAGAAGCTGCAGCTCGAAGCTAAAATAGATAAATTAAGAAACGAACTGACCACCGAGCATACCGTCGCCCGGCGGGAAATCATCCGGCTCGAAGGTAAGGTAAATACACTGCCCGGACTTAAAGAACAACTCGGCCAGGTACAGGCACAGCTGCGCCAGTTCGCCGGCGGGGAAGCTACACTGCGCCAGAAAGAGCAGGCCGTCCAGGAGGCGCAAAAGCAGGTCGCTTACCTGGAAAACGAGAGGGTGCGGCTGGAAAGAGAGAGCGCCGAAGTCAAGGAAAAGCTTGACATCATCACCTCGCATATTGCTTCCCACACGGAGGCCCGCTGCCCGCTCTGCAACAGCGAGTTGACGCGGGAGGGGTTGGAGCTTATCGCCCAGAAATACACCGGAGAAAAACAGGCTAAAGAGGAGACGCTCCAGGACAACCAGGGCAACCTGGCGCATAAGCGGGCGGAATATGAAGCGCTGATGCAGGAAAAAGTCCGGCTGGAAGCGGCGCTCAACCAGGAAAAGGCCCGTCTCCAGGGCCATGAGGAGCTCATCAAGAGTAGAATCAAGGAAGTTGAAGACGATAATCTCAAGCTGGCCGGGCAAAGGGGCATTTTAAACGATATTGAGCAGCGTCTGGCAAGGAGAGAGTTCGCTACCGCCGAGCAGCAGGCTCTGGCAGCTATCGAGACGGAGCTGGCCGGAGTCGGCTACGACCCGGTGCACCACGAAGCGGCGCGCCGGCAGATGGAACAGCTCGAACCCTGCGAGCAGGAAAAGCGCAGACTAGACGAGGCTTTAAGGCTCATTGATCAGGAAAAGGGTGCGGCGGCGCAGGCCGCTGAAGCCGCCCGCTCCCTGCGCGAAGGCCTGGCGAAGGACAACCGAAAAAAAGATACCCTGGCCGAAGAGCTTGCCGGCCTGCCGCAGGCGCTGCGGGAGCTGGCCGCCGCCGAAACCGAGTATCAGGAACTTAACGCCCGGCGCAGCCAGGCACAGGAGGCTTTAGGGAACGCCCGGGCCAGGGTGCAGCGCCTCGCCGAGCTGGAAGCGAAGAAGAAAGAAAAAGAGGGGCAGATTTCACAGGCCGCCAGAGAGGAAAATATCTACCGCGAGCTGGCCAGAGCCTTCGGGAAGACGGGCATCCAGGCCCTCCTCATCGAAATGGCGCTGCCGGAAATCGAGAACGAGGCGAACCGGCTCCTCGCCCGCATGACTGATAACCGCATGCACGTGAAGTTCGAGACGCAGAAAGAGACGAAGAAAGGCGCCGTTCAGGAGACGCTGGACATCGCCATCGCCGACGAACTGGGGACGCGTAACTACGAGATGTTCAGCGGCGGCGAGGCCTTCCGCATCAACTTCGCCGTGCGCATCGCCCTGTCGCGGCTGCTTGCCCGGCGCGCCGGGGCGCCTTTGCCGACGCTGATTATCGACGAGGGCTTCGGCACCCAGGACACCACCGGCATTGAAAAGCTGAAAGAGGCGATCACCTCCATCCAGGACGATTTCAATAAAATACTGGTCATCACCCACCTGGAAGAGCTCAAGGATGCCTTCCCCGTCCGCATCGATGTTACCCGGAACGCGGATGGCTCGATGATTGCGGTGGGGCCGTAAACGCGCCAAATCCGATACTTCCCGCGGGGGGATTGGTCGAAAAAGACCGGCTGGTCCGCCGCCTGATTTTATTGACACACAAGGGAGCCGATGATAATATGCTGTCAAAGCCGGATAGGGATAAAACATGGTATTAAATTTCCGGAAAATCAAGAAAGGTGAGACATGTCCCGAAAAAACCGAATAACAGATGATGGTAATATCCGCGTAACGCTCCTGGGGACAGGTGTTCCCACTCCTGTTATGGAGCGATTTGGCCCGGCTACCCTCGTTGAGGCGGGGGGAGAAATCCTGCTATTCGACGCGGGTCGCGGGGTGCTCCAGCGCCTCTTTCAGCTCCAGAAACCCTTGAAAGATATGCGCGCCGTGTTTTTAACGCACCTGCATTCCGATCATATAGTGGGGCTGCCTGACCTGTGGCTGACCGGCTGGCTGACGGGTCGGCCGGATGTCCCGCTGCGTATCTGGGGGCCGAGGGGTACCAGGGCCATGATGACGTACCTTGACCTTGCCTTCCAGTACGATATCCGCATCCGGCTGTACGACGACCGACCCCCTCCCGAAGGCGTCGTCGTCCTGGCGGAAGATATCGCGGAGGGCTTAATCTTCGAGCGTAACGGCGTCAGGGTGACCGCTATTGAGGTGGACCACTCACCTGTTAAGCCCGCCTTCGGGTATCGCATCGATTATGCCGGTCGCGCCGTGGTGCTTTCCGGGGACACGCGTTTTTCGGAACATCTTATCGAGCGCGCGCAGGGCGCCGACGTCATTTTACATGAAGTCATCGCGGCTGACCTGATGCGGGCCCGCGCCGGGAGGAATCCCGCGTCGCTGGAGGCGGTTATCGCGCACCACACTACCCCGGAACAGGCGGGGGAGGTGTTTACACGGGTGCGGCCCGGGTTAGCGGTCTATACGCATATTATCCCGGTCACCGCCACCGTAAAAGATCTGGTCCCGCCGACGCGCCAGACGTACTCCGGCCCGCTGGAAGTGGGTGAGGACCTTATGGTGATTGATATCGGCACTAAGGTAACGGTGCGCCGGGGCGGCCGGCAACCGTCGCATTAGAAAGCGGCCAACAGTCTGACAGGAGGTAAAAAACTGAAGATGAATACATCGCTGGGAGCCGGTAAGGCAGTGGCGCTGGCGGTGGGGGAGAAGTACCACCTGAAGTTCGGTAAAGACACTATTATTTATGCCGGAATGCCGTCCGATGAAGTGTACTCAATTGCCCAGAAGAAAAACTCTGGTTACCAGGGCTACGCCTGGAACCTTTTCTACCCTAGGAACCGCCGGGAAATAACCATCGACGGGGTAAAACTTTATATCGAAAGCGTCACGCCGGATGAAATAGCTTTCAGGGTGGGTTAGGCGGCGCGCTTAAACGATGATTTCCGACTTCCTGGTGTCTTTATCGCGCAGGAAAAGGACGGTCATAATACTGCCCGACTTCAGTTCCCCCACCGCCTGCTCCACGTCGGCAGCGCGGCTGATACGCCGTCCGTTTATCTCGGTGATGATGTCTCCGGGCTTTAACCCTGTCTTCTCCCCCAGCGAAACCGGGGCTACCGCCCCGATGACCGCGCCGAACACCGGAACGGTGCCCTGCTTTTGCGCGATGCGGTCGGCGTCGGCCACCTTGAGGCCGAAGTGCACTTTACCTCCAGCCAGCAGGGCCTGCAGGCGCCCCCGGTCGAATCCCACCACCACCTGACCATCGATAACGATGACCGGCACGCCCATCTGCCCGCTCGTCCTCACCATCTCTTCCGCCGCCCGCTCATCTTGAGATACATCATATTCCGTGTATTTTACGCCGAGCTGGCCAAGAAAACTCTTGGCTTGATGACAGTAACCACAAGTGGGTGTGGTATATATTTTCACATCCATGGTGTTTACCTCTTATATCAGGACTGGCTCTCCTCGTCTACTTCCACCGCGGGTAATTTGGGGAATTTCAAAGGATTGGCGCCCTTCTTCATTGGATTGTATTCCGGGAAGGCATTGTAAAAGTCTTTTCTCGCGCCGCAATATTTACATACGCCGCGGCTCACCGGCCCGTTGGCGACTTCGATTACCCAGAAATGACGGCAGGGCTCTTTTTGAGTCTGCGTCCTGACTTTTTCTTTGACTTTACCACTCATCACGCACCTCCTTCCAGCCTGCTACTAGCCTATTTTATGGTTTGTGACGGGTAAAATCTGCGACTTTTATCCCATAATGATAAAGGATAATTGTTAAATAATGATGAAAAAACAATGAAAAGCGACGGTGATAAATATGAGGACAAAGAAGCGGACTCGTGACGCGCTTAAGCTCTGTCTTTTTCGAAGACTATCTCAAAGGGGCAGCTGATGGCGCCGTAGGGGCAGACGAGCTCACACAGAGTGCACCACTGGCAATCTTCGACGGACACCGCGACCACGGTGTTTTCCACAATCTGCAAAGCGCCGCAGGCACACACGCTGACGCAGAGCCCGCAACGCTGGCATTTTTCCTGGTCGATTACCGGCATCTCTTTCATCTGCCTGCTCCGATTTTATATTTTAGACCCCGCCACCGCCGCTGTCTGCGACCTTTCTCTCATCAAGCAATACCCGCCGCTTCCTGAAGGGCTGGCTGGTTGGTAATGATAATACGGTTGCGCTCCATCCGTATTAAGCCGTCCTCTTCCAGGCTCTTGAGCGACCGGCCCACCATTTCGCGCGCGGTGCCGATTACCGCCGCCATTTCCTGCTGGGTGAGTCGCGGCCTTTCGCCGGTCTTATCCCCGGCGTATTCCAGGAGCATCTTGGCAACGCGGCCGGTGACGTGCCGGAAAGACAGGTCTTCCACCAGCTCTATCAGCTCCGCTACCCTCCGGGAAAGGACCTTGATGACATTAAAAGCTACCTGCGGGCGTTCCCGCATAATGCCCTCGAGGTCGCCTTTTTTAATCGCATAAAGGACTACCGGTCCCATGGCCCCGGCGCTGACCAGGCTGACACCGCTGTTTAAGACGGCGACATCATTGAAAGATTCGCCGGGACGGATGATGCGCAGTATCTGTTCCTTGCCGTCGGCGGAGGTCTTGAAGACCTTGACCGCACCTTCGGCCACGAAGTAAAGGACGTCCGCCGGCGCGCCTTCAGTCAGAAGCATCTCGCCCCTCCCCGCCCTCTTTTCATAGACGTGCCGGCGTATCGAGTTGATGCCTGCCTCGTCCAGGCCGCTGAAATACGGTATTTTATTGAGGAATTCCTCTTGAGTTGTCATACCGCAGTGGCGTTTTCCGGTATTCGTGTTAATCTTGCCTGCCTGGATTATAGCAACTTCCTTTAAGTTCGGCAAAAAGCGGTTAATAAAAAAGGATTATTGGCCTGTCATTGCGAGCGAAGCGTGGCGATCCCGCGGTAGCGTTATGATGGAATTCGGGATTGCCGCATTCGTTGTTGCTCCCTTGCCATGACGGTGAAAGACACTATATCGCTAGTACGAGTGGCCAGCCGCTAGTTCGAGCCGCAAAAATAGTAGCCGACTCCGGGTTCGGTCAGGATATACTTGGGCTGCGATGGGTCCGATTCTATCTTCTGCCGCAGGTGCGAGATATAGATACGCACGTAGTCAACGTCATCGATATACTCCCAGCCCCAGACGTTTTCCAGCAGCTGCTGGTGGGACAGGATATGACCGGCGTTTTCCACGAGCAAAGCGAGGAGGCGGAATTCTCGCGGGGTAAGTTTCAGCCTCTCGCCTTTTACCGTGACCTTCCGCTCGGCCACGTCCACGGTGAGGCGTTCGTTAGAGTAGACGGTGTTTTTCTTGACGTGGGCAGAGGCGGCTTTGTCAGCGCGCCGCAGTGCCGCTCTTACCCTGGCCAGCAGTTCCCGGTTCCCTACCGGCTTGGTCAGGTATTCGTCGGCGCCGCATTCCAGCCCCCGTACGATATCGTCTTCGGAATTGCGCTTCCCCGTGAGCATGATAACTGGTATATCGGTGGCCTCGCGGATACAGCGGCAGGTCTGCCAGCCGTCGATGCCCGGCATCAGAACGTCGAGAATAACGAGGTCGGGCTTGGTTTCATAGACCATACGTATCCCTTCCTCGCCGCTGCCGGCCTTGACAACCCCGTACCCGCGGATGGTTAAAATCTGGTCGACCAGCCGGAGCTGGGCAGGTTCATCATCAATCACAAGTATCTTTTTTAACATCGCACTTGACGGCGTTAATCGCCCCTTTGTTTCAGAAGCAATATCACCGGTTAAGAATCTCTCCTGAGCCGGGTGAAGATTGCTTAAAAGTGTCGTTAACCAGGCTTAAAAGGCGTTGGGCGCTGTTCAGGATATCACCCAGGCTGCGCCGCTGTTCGTCATTGATTTTCCCTGGCACTTCCTCCAGCAGCAGCTCGGTAAAGCCAATAATAATATTCAATGGTGCACGGAAATCATGGGATATCGTTTCAAGCTCCTCCTTGGACAGCTTTAATGCCTGGATTTCAAGACTGTGAATATTGCCGTTGATATGTGCCATAAGTATTATATTAGCACATAATAGGCCATCTGGCAATATATTCGAGAAAAATATTTAGATATTGCCGGATTGCGGGCAGTCAACCGTTATTTGTTATGCCGGTTGTGTATACTAGGAAAAAGAAAAGGACAAAAAATTTATGCCCAGCTTGTAAGAGTACCTGTGAGATATATGTTGATTGGAGATGAAAGAGTGTAATACAGGTGTTTAATGTTACGGATGGCGGTTGAGGTATTGCCGAATGCTCCTGTCCAGGTAGGCGGCTGCCACGTCTTCTCTGGAGAACCAGCGACGACCCCGAGGGCTGGAACGGTAAGCCCTTATCTTGCCCTGTTCACACCATCGTCTTATCGTGCCGGGGTGCACTCCGAAAATCCTGGCCACGCCGCTCGTGGTCAGCACCGTCGCGCTTGGCCGCCTGCTGTTACTCATGGGCTTTAACGCCTTTTACCATTTTTTGGTCGGAACGATGTCGGGTTTGAGGGAGTGACCGAACCAGTGATTAAATACCGCCCCGGTCGGAGCGTCCGCCACGATACGGTCTCTGACGTCGTCATAGCGCCCCTGGTATTCGGGCAGCTCTTCGCCATTTTCATCGAAGACCATGACCATGTCGTTTTTTAACCTGATTATCTTGGTAATCATCTGGCCGTCCTTTCGCAGATTTTTTTACCCTGATTTAATACTAGTTAATACAATGTAAATTCCGCATAAAAATAAGGTTAAAAAAATGTAAAAAAATGATATTCCGGGGCAAAGTGATTGAAATCCGTTGACGATAAGCCTCAAAGGCAGGAAGAAATTATCCGTAGTGTTAGGAAAACGTGATGATGCCAGTGAGCGATAAAAAATAATAAGGCCCCGAAGTAACTGGGCCTTACTCTTTGGCGGGGGCGGAAGCAGCCTGGCTTAGGCTTCTTCGACCCGTCTCAACTCGAAGACCACGGGGTTGTCCGGGTCGGGGCAGGCGACCCGCGTCTTGCCGGGGTCTTTCTCCCAGGGGAACGACCCACCGAATTGCAGCACCTCGGCAAAGGGGAAAAGCGTATAGAGCGCCCAGGTACATAAACCGGCCGGGGCTGCCTGGCCGATGATAAACTCGTCACCTTCCCTGTGGCCGGCCTCGCAGGTACCCTTTTGAGATACCACTTTTGCTATGATTTGTGTCATTTTAACTACTCCCGGCTGGCTGTTTGGCCTGCAACTCCAGGCCGGTAATCTCCAGGAAATGGCGGTCGTCCCTCATTACCTTTTGGCTCTCCGTAATTTCCAGTCGCTGCTGAAATATCGGCCCGTCGATGACCAGGGTATGGTACTCGCCGGCCTCGCCGCAGGGCGTGACGTTTTTGCCCAGCGCCGCCAGGAAGGCTTTATTTACCTTTCTCCCCAATATTTCTTCTCCGAAGAGCTCGGCTTTGGCGGCCACGACGACGGCGATAAAACCGGACTCGATGAACTCTTCCATCAGTTTATGCTGGTCCTCCAGCCACAGCGGGAGGTGCGGCGTGATACCGGTCTCCTGGCAGACCCCCTCGATCCACTCGCGGTGGGCGTTAAAATCGATATCGCCGAAGACCCCGCCCTCAATCCCCTCGGCTTTAAAGGCCTGCAGCATCTTCACGAACTCGTCCCGGTAGTTATTACCGGTGGTTGGCCGCTGGACGATGGGAATCCCCAGGGCCTGCGCCTGCGTGCGGATGACCGCCGCCGCGATGCCGTGGCTGCGGGAGCGTTGCCCGTCGGCACTTACGGTGTTGGCCAGGTAGCGGACATCCAGACCGGCAGACAGCGCCCGGTTCAGGGCCAGGCAACCGTCCTTGCCCCCGCTCCAGGAAGCGAATACTTTCATTATCGAGCCTCCTCAAGATTTAAGATGGGACGTATCGTTAAGAAGATTAATTATCGTGCCCTGGGGATACATTTCTGCGATGCTCAAGGAAGCGTGGTCGACGCGTATCTGTAGCCAGTGCCCGATGCCTATGCCCAGCAGGTGGCAGACTATCAGGCGCAGCGGGCCGCCGTGGGCGATGATGGCTATCGTCGATTCCGGCGGTTGTTCTTTCAAACGGCTTAAAAAGACTTGCACGCGCCGGTTCAGCTCATCCAGGCTCTCACCCCCGGGGAAGGCCACCGCTTTCCAGGCGCTTAATTCTCTGGCCAGCTCCGGGTACTTCTGGGATATTTCGCTGAAGGTGAGCCCTTCGGCATAACCGAAACTGCATTCGCACAGTTCCGCCACCGGGGTCACCGGCAATTTGTGCCGCGAGGCGATGATTTCTGCGGTAACGGTGGCGCGAATCAGCGTGCTGGCGTAAATAGCATGAATTTTATACCTGGCCAGGCGGTCGCGGAGCTGCTCCGCCTGCCGGATGCCGGTATCACTCAACTCGATATCGGTCCTGCCCCAGAACCGGTCGGCCCGGTGCAGCTTTGTCTGGCCGTGTCTTATTAGCAGTAATCTTGCCATGAGCGCTACCGAGGGGGCGAATTGCCCCGGCTTTGCTTTGGTCATGGATTTTATTCTTCCTCCCCGGTGCTTTTCTTCAACCACAGCTGGGGGTAGGTGGCGTTAACGCGCTTGAGAGACTCGATTTGTTTTTTTATATTGTCCCTGGTGGCTTCATCGGCGAGGAGCTGCTTTAAAAGGGACTGGTCGAACCCCAGCACCTTTTCCCACAGCCCTGCCGGCTCCAGCACTGCCCTGACTTCGTCCTCGGAAAAACCGTATCTTTCCATGAGCTTATAGGTGATTTCGTGTTCGCTGCCAAAGACCCGGTTGAGCCCCTGGGCCTGGCAGAATTCGATAATCTTCCCCTTGGCTTCTTCGAGTTGTGCCTGCAGTTCTTTAATCTGTGACTGCAGGGCGGCATACCGTTCGACGGTTTCCGCCGCCACCATTCCCGGCAGCATCTCCTGTCCTGCCGTTTGGGGCACGGCTGCTTCGTATTTGTGCCGGTAATAAGGGCAGTATTCCGGAAAATCACAGGGGCAGTACTCGTTCTCCGTGGCCGGGAACCTCTCCTGCGCGATGTTCTCGGCCACTTCCAGCACCAGACGGCGTGTCTGTTCTATCTGCTCCCGCCCCCGTGGCGGGCAGCTGCAGGCGGTGTTGGACCGCAGGTGGTAGAGGGTCAGCCTTTCCACGGGCAGGCGCCAGAGCTGTTCGGCGGCCATCTGGTAAATCGTAAGCTGCAGGTCGCTGGCCAGATAATCGGCCGTAAAAAGCTCCTTATTGCTCTTATAATCGATGACCGCCAGGCCGCCGCTGTCCAGCTTGTCCACCCGGTCCATAAAACCCCGCAGCTTGACGCCTTCGATATCGAGATAAAAGCTTTTCTCCAGGGCTACGGGGATGTGGAAATCGGCCTGGTGGATCTTCCAGAAATCGGTCAGTATGTCCTTGCCGAAATCCCGGTACCGTTTTTCTTCTTCCGCCGATTGATAGCCCTCGGAGAGCCAGTTTTGCTCGTAAAACTCCAGCAGTTCTTCCAGCGAGGGCGGGGGCGGCGTGCTGACTCTGAAGAACCGCTCGACGCACGCGTGCAAAGTCGTGCCGAAACTGAAATACCACTTGTCCTTCGGTTTGAGACCGTCGATGTACTGCAGTTTGTAGCTTAAGGGGCAGGACCGGTAAAGGGAAATCTGGGTGAAACTTAGAGGCCTGATTTTTATCCTCCACCAATAATATACAGGCTGTTACGGGGGCAGCAAAAGGGCACCGGCTTTATCATTTTCACGGCGTTATTTTCTCATCGTGTTGATGAAATCGTCCAGCGTCAGCGCCGCGAGGGTGTTCGTTTGCAGCGTGCCGCGGGAACCCAGCTCCAGCGCTACTTTGGCGATAGTCTCGTTATTGGGCGCTTCCAGGATGTTGATAAAATCATACTGCCCGAGGACGACGTACTGTTGGAGTACTTTGACGCCCATCGCCTCAACTTCTTTGTTGACTTCCTTGATCCTCTGCGGGTTTGATTTGACAGTTTTCCTGCCTTCATCTGTCAGGGTGCTCATCATAATATAAAGCGGCATCGTTACCTCCTATGATGATAGTATTTTACCCGTTCTCCGGGGCCCTTTGCTGCCCGTTTTTATTTACCTGTTCGGTGACGATAGATGCACCTAAGATTATATGCTGTCAAAAGCGTTTTGTCTATATTGATTTAATGAGGTCATTAAAAACTATGGATACAGAGCGAATGACAGGAAAAGGAATCCATGCATCGGAACAGGATGGGGCAACCGTGGCTTAATAATTCATCCGCACTTTGAGGCCGCGGCCTTTGAGGTACTCTTTAAGCTGGCGGCAGGTGTATTCGCCGTAGTGGACGATGGAGGCGACCAGGGCGGCGTCGGCATGGCCTGCGGTAAGGACGTCGTAGAGGTGCTCCGGCTTGCCCGCGCCGCCCGAGGCGATGACCGGTATGCCTACCGAGTCGGCTATCATCCGCGTCAGCGTAAGCTCGTAACCGTCCTTGGTGCCATCGGCATCGATGGAGTTGATGACCAGTTCGCCGGCGCCCAGTTTTTCGCCCGTTCTGGCCCATTTCAGGGCATCCATGCCCGTGGGCGTGACGCCGCCGTTAATCACAATCTCGTACCCGGAGGGGATATCGCTGGTCTTGAAAACTCTCCTGATGTCCATTGAAAGAATGGTGCTCTGGGCGCCGATGGCGTTGGCGATTTCCGAGATAAGCTCCTTTCGCTGTACCGCCGCCGTGTTGACATTGACCTTTTCCGCGCCGGCGTTGCGGAGCTTGGTGGCGTCTTCCACGGAGCGGATGCCGCCGCCCACCGAGAAGGGGATGAAGACCTGCGCGGCCACCTGCTCGACGAAATTTAACATAATATCGCGGTTTTCGCGCGAGGCGGTGATGTCGTAAAAGACCAGCTCATCCACGCCGTCATCGTAGTACTGGCGTGCCCTGGCGACGGGGTCGCCGATATCTTTGGTATCGACGAACCTGACGCTCTTGGCGAGATTGCCTTCGCGCACATCCAGGCAGACGACTAGTCTCTTGCTAAGCATGGCTTGACACCCTTTAATAAGTCAAATGTTAAATCTTTGTCCTGTCATTGCGAGGCCGCAGGCCGTGGCAATCCCTATGTTGAATTGATACCAATGATTGAGATTGCCACGGGCTTTCGCCTGTAAAAGACCTCGTTCTGCGAGAGGGTCGCCCTCGCAATGACTGTTTTCTTATTCTTTTTAACTATTTCCGTCCCACCTCGCAAAGCGCGCCAGCATCTCCAGCCCCAGCCGTCCGCTCTTCTCCAGGTGGAACTGGGTGGCGAAGAGGTTCTTAAAGCCAAGCGCGCAGCAGAAGTCGCCGCCATAATCGGCGACGGCGTAAACATTTTCCTCGACGGCGGGCTGCGGGTAAAACGAGTGGACGAAGTAAAACTCGTCCCCCGCTCTGACGCCTTCCAGCAGGGGGTGGGGCTGCGTTACCGTGATTTCATTCCAGCCCATGTGCGGTATCTTGAGCGCTTTATCTTTAAGATTAAAGCGGACGGTCATGCCCGGTACCAGGCCGAGGCACTTCTGATGGCCTTCCTCGGACTTTTCCAGGATAATCTGCGTCCCCAGGCAGATGCCGAGTATCGGTATGCCGGCCTGAAAGGCATTTTTGATGGCCATGTCCAAGCCTGTCTTTTTAAGGTATTTCATGGCGCTGGGCGCCGCACCGACCCCGGGGAAGATAATTTTTCCGGCTTGGGCCACGGCCGCCGGGTCGCTGGTTATCATAGCTTGATTGCCGACCTCCGCGCAGGCGCGCAGCACGCTGCGGATGTTCCCGGCGCCGTAATCAATAATCGTAATCATTTTTTTAATATCGGATGATTGAAATATTTTTTCTCGAAATACAATTATTTCTGCCCATAAATTATTGAAGACGTTCCGGTTTGCTTTAATGACGTTTCTTTTGCTTTACGGACTATGTCGTTCACATGGCCGGACATAATATCTGATTGTAATTTCTCACATCCCATCTCAATTTCTTTTGGGGATAGAAAGGCGAATGTAGAAATACTATCCCGATAGGCTTTATCAAGGTATGCCTCTGGAGTTTCGCGGGCGACAACTTCATCATAGTAACATATTTCTATGCCGATACCTGAAAAACCTGCTTTCTCGAGAAGTGAGTTAATCTCTGAAGAATCAGGCAACCGGGTCAGGTCCACTTTGAGACCCCTCGGAAAGTAATAATAAAACCAGAAGGATTTTAGTTGTGGATTGGAACAATAGCGAATCGCAATACGCCCCTTTTTGCGGAGAACGCGGTAAGCCTCCTGTAAAAATTTCAATTTTTGCTCGACATGATGGAGAACATCTATAGCGAAACAGCCGTCAAACGCATTTGTTTCAAATGGAAGGTCGGTCACATTGCCTTTAATTAATTTTAAAGTTGGATACTTTATCAGCGCCTGGTCAATCATAGCTTGGGATTTGTCGATGCCAATGACTTGTTTGGCCACACCCTGCAAGGCAGCGGAGTAGTTACCGGTGCCGCAACCCATATCGAGAATTACCGAATCGCTGTCTAGGCGCAGGAGTCCCATCAGATATTTAACTGTTTCAGCGTTAGCCACCCGGCTGCTATCGTATACCTTGCTTATAGTGTCATAATCGACATTCTTCATTTAAAATTACAGTTTAACTCTTCCGCCATTCTCAAGGCGTACTGGTCGGTCATGCCCGCGATGTAGTCGGTCACCCTCCGCTCGGTGGTATCGCCTTTAAGCCGATATTCCGGTGGCATTCTTCCCTCGTTCTTGGCGTAATACTGATAGAGAAAGCGGACGACCTCTCTGGCCTTGGCCGTCTCCCGGCGGGTGGAATGAACGTCATAGACCCGCCGGAAGAGGAAATCGTTAAGCGCCTCGGCCGCCGCCACTACCGCTGGGCTCATATGTATGGCCGGCCTCTCCTTGATTATATCACAAACACGCACATCCCAGGATTGTTCGATGATATCGCAGACCATGGTATTGATACGCTGTGAGTGAGATGGACCTATCACCTTAACGGCTTCGGCGGGCAAGTCGGCATTGGTGATGATGCCGGCGCGGATGGCGTCCTCGATATCATGGTTGATGTAGGCCACCGCGTCGGAGATTTTCACCACCTCCCCCTCGATGGTGCCGACCTCGCCCCAGCCTTCGCCGAGGATGGTGCCCTTGCCTGACTTGGAATGCCGGACGATGCCGTCTCTTACCTCCCGGGTCAGGTTCAGTCCCTGCCCGTCCCTTTCCAGCAGATCGACCACGCGCAGGCTCTGCTCGTTATGCTTGAAGCTACCGGGGAAAAGCTCATTGAGCACTTCCTCGCCCACGTGCCCGAAAGGCGTATGCCCTAAGTCGTGCCCCAGGCTGATGGCCTCGGTCAGGTCTTCGTTCAGGTTCAAAGCGCGGGCGATGGTGCGCGCTATCTGGGCCACTTCCAGCGTGTGGGTCAGCCGGGTGACGTAGTGGTCGCCAAGGGGGGCGATGAACGCCTGTGTCTTGTGCTTGAGGCGGCGGAACGACTTGCTATGGATGATGCGGTCGCGGTCGCGCTGGAAGCAGGTGCGCACCGGGTCCGGTTCCTCCGGGCGCTCTCGGCCTTTAGATAACCGGCTTTTCACGGCGTTGGGGGAGAGCAGTTCTTCTCTCTCCTCGGTCATTTCCCGGATTTTTAAATCTTCAATCACCTGGCGCCCGCTCTGATAGTCCTGGCTTATTAATCCTCTCGATATATTACGCCCTCAATTATCAAAAAACAATAAATAAGGGGCGGGTCAACGACCCGCCCCCTGCGTTTGCGTATCTCCTCTCCCTCGATGGGAGAGGTCAGGGTGAGGGTGAAAAGTTATTGATTACCCCTCACCTTTTATTCCTCTCCCGCAAGGGGTTTTGTATCAAAAGTGCCGCTTAATGTCACCCTGAGCCCTTCGGTTACCCTCAGGATAAACTCCGCGAAGGGTCTCGGAGTGGTGGGGTTTATACGTACGGCGCCCCGCCTTACCCCGAGATTCTTCGTCACTTCGCTCCTCAGAATGACATTTGATACAAAGCCCCCGCAAGGGGAGAAGGCAAGTGGAAGTACTATTTTATTCCCAGTTTTTTCTCCACCTCGGCGATGATGTCACGGGTGATGTCAATCATGTCCGGGCTGACGGAGACGGAGGTGATGCCCCACTCCACCAGCTTTTCCGTAATCTCCGGGTAGACGGAAGGCGCCTGCCCGCAGATGGAGCAGGTCACGCCGCTGGCCTTGCAGGTCTTGACGACTTTCTCGATGGAAATCATCACGGCCTCGTTGCGCTCGTCGAAGGTGGCGGCCAGCTTGGAGCTGTCGCGGTCGATGCCCAGGGTAAGCTGGGTGAGGTCGTTGGAGCCGATGGATATGCCGTCGATGCCGACAGCGATGAACTGGTCCAGCAGGATGACGTTGGAAGGCACCTCGCACATCATCCAGAGCTTGAACTTATCGGAGCGTTTCAGGCCTTCTTCCTCCATAATCTTGACGGTGTCTTCCATTTCCTTGACCGTGCGGACGAAGGGAATCATCACCCACAGGTTTTCGTATTTCTCCCTGACTTTCTTGATGGCGGCCAGCTCCAGCTTGAAGGTCGCGATGTCCGTGATATACCGCGAGGCGCCGCGGTAGCCGATCATGGGGTTTTCTTCATCTTCTTCGTATTTTTCGCCGCCTTTGAGGGCTTTATATTCGTTGGACTTGAAGTCGTTGGTGCGGTAGACCACCTGGCGCGGGTGGAAAGCGGCGGCGAACTTGGTCAGGCCGGCGGCCAGCTTGGTAACGAATTCCTGGTCACGGCCCTGCGCGATCATGTAGCTCGGGTGCTCGCCGATTTCGGCGACCATGAACTCGGCGCGCAGCAGGCCGATGCCGTCCACGTCCCGGGTGGCGACGCGGTCGACAATCTCCGGCTGGGCCAGGTTGGCAAGGAGCTTGGTCCTGGTCTTGACCTCTCCCCGGGCGCGAATGTGCACGTCGGTGGCCACCTCTATCTTGCCGGGATAGACCTTGCCGTTGCTGCCGTCCACGGTAATTATCTGGCCGTCTTTCAGGATGGACGTCGCCTTTTCGCTGCCGACAACGCAGGGGATGCCGAGTTCGCGGCTGACAATGGCGGCATGGGCTGTCCGGCCGCCGCGGTCGGTGACGATGGCCGCCGCCCGCTTCATCGCCGGGACGAAGTCCGGCGTGGTCATCTCGGCGACCAGGATATCGCCGTCCAGCACTTTGTCTATCTGGGAGGGGTCGGGCACAATCTTGACCGGCCCGGAAGCCACGCCCGGGCTGGCCGGCGCCCCGGAAAGAATCACCGGGGCATCAATATCATGGGTGGTCTTTTCTGCTTTCATGGTGGTAGTTACCGGGCGGGTCTGTACGATGAAAAGCTCACTGTTTTCCGTGGCCCACTCGACGTCCTGCGGGAAATCGTAATGTTCTTCCAGGGTTTTGCCTATTTTAGCCAGTTGAATGATAATATTATCGGTTATTTTCTGTTTTGCCTGCTCCTCGGGGGTGAGGTCGATTTTAATGTTATCGGCCTTGCCGTGGGCGCCCGCTTTCTTCACGAGCTTCCATTCCTGTTTCTTGATTTCCTTTTCCAGGATTTTTTCGTCTTTCTTGCTGACGGTGTAGTGGTCCGGGGTGACGTCTCCGGAGACAATCATCTCGCCGAGCCCCAGGACGGCCTCGATGGTGATTTTTTCCCGGTTGTTGGTGGAGGGTTCGATGGTGAACATGACGCCGGACGTCTCGGACTGGACCATGCGCTGCACCGGCACGGCGATGCCGACCTTGAAATGGTCGAAGCCCTGCTCCTGGCGGTAGAAAATGGCCCTGGCACCGAAGAGCGATGCCCAGCAGTCCTGCACGGCCCGCACCACATCTTTCTCCCCCTGGACGTTAAGGAAGGTGGCCTGCTGGCCGGCGAAGGAGGCTTCCGGCAGGTCTTCGGCGGTGGCCGAAGAGCGTACCGCGACGAGTCCTTGGCCCATCTTGACATAGGCCTGTTCTATTTCCCGGGCTATCTCGGGAGGCATGGCCGCATCCGTTACCAGGTTTTGGACTTCAAGAGCGACCGATTGGAGTTGCTTGCTGTCGTGGACGTCAACGGGATTCAGGAGGGCCTTTATTTTATCCTGGAGTCCGGATTTCTCAATAAAATCGAAATACGCCAAGGCGGTGACGATAAAACCCGGGGGCACCGGTATTCCGGCATTGGTCATTTCCCCCAGATTTGCGCCCTTACCCCCTACGAGAGGTATGTCTTTTTTGGTCACTTCTTTAAACCATACAACCGCTTTCTGGCCTTGTTTCATGATTATGCCTCCGTTTTTTTTATCGGGATTTGTACGGGCAGGGTGACAATTTATTATATCATATTTAAATAACTGGTTTGTCAACTGCTGAACTTAATGAAATTTCCTGTCATATATTATTGGAGATGGCTATCAGGAAACAATAAGGAAACCCCGATATATTTAACATATAACACCAAATTTTCCCCTGATAAACTCGATTGGTTCCACAATAAAAAATATTATATTTTAGAGATATATTGACAATTTGACAGGGTCGTTAACATGGGTTTAGAATTACACTTGAGGTGACACGGGGGAAGGTAGGTTAGTCTATGATTGAGATGACGATTGATAGCATTCGCGTAAGCCTGATGAACTACCAGCGCGTGGTAATACTAAAAGAAAAAGCGTCTGACCGCTATCTGCCAATATGGATAGGGCCGGCAGAGGCGGACGCCATCGCGGTCAAACTGCAGGGGGTGGCGGTGCCCCGTCCATTGACCCATGACCTGCTAAGCTCGGTTATCGATTCGCTGGGGGCAGTGGTCAATTCCATCATCGTCAATGACCTGAAGAATGATACCTTCTACGCCAAAGTTATCCTCGATGTTGACCAGAAGCAGGTGGAGGTTGACTCCCGCCCCAGCGATGCGCTGGCGCTGGCGGTAAGGACGGGAGTACCCATCTACGCCGATGAATCCGTTCTGGACAAGGCCGGCATCCTGCTCGACGGCGAAACGGGTAGACCTATCTTCGAGGAAGGGGAAGAAACCGGCGGCAAAGAACCCCGGGTGAGTGATGAGGAGATGAAGA
Organism: uncultured Dehalococcoidaceae bacterium; assembly: GCA_964462865.1. Lineage (GTDB taxonomy): Bacteria > Chloroflexota > Dehalococcoidia > Dehalococcoidales > RBG-16-60-22 > Fen-1077. The sequence goes on from CAYWZO010000025.1 coordinate 22,490, forward strand.
AAAAAATGTCCGCATTTTACGACTTCATCAACACGCTCGACCTGGATGACTTCGATAAACGGAAATCCTAGCTGGAAACAATTACCGCACCATAGGAACATGGAGCCCTGATAATTATCTCGGGGCTCTTTTTATTGGTCTGTTGACAATTGCTAGCTGTGATGATAATATGCGTTCGAATTTGCTGATATGCCGTTGGTAATAACTCTGTAAATCAATCAAGGAGGCAGGCATGGCGATCGACGGAACCTACCAGATTGAGATTGATACACCGATGGGAACCCTGGAAACGAAATTAACCTTTAAAGTTACAGGCGCCGCGCTTAATGGCTCTTCGGAAAGCTCCTTAGGTCATACGGAGTTCACCGGTAAGGTCAATGGTAACGAGCTGACCTGGGACTCGGAGATTAACGGCCCCATGGGTAAAATGCAACTTTCCTTTAAGGGCAAAATAGAAGGCGATGATTTCACCGGTGAGGTTAAGGCCGGAATGTTTGGTACCTATCCTTTTAAGGGTAAGAAAATCTAAACATATTATCTCCCTTTTATTCCCGTTCTTAACCAGGCAATAAGGATAATTGAAATCCGTACGTTGTTTGGACATATGTATCCGGAGTTCTATATCTAAAGTCACATTGTGGCTTGACCGGAGGTATTATTTTCTGTTATGATGCTCAAGGTCAGGTAACATGAGGTCGGCATGAACAGATGGGCGGCGGCTCTGCGGCTGACCGGTATCGGATTCTACATAGCTGCCTGTATCCTGATAGGGATTTTTTCCGGCCTCTGGCTAGATAACAAGCTCAATGTAAGTCCATTATTTATGATTGGCGGGCTGCTGGTGGGGTTGGCGGTGGCTGTTTACGGTGTGTATCGCATGATTAAGCCCCTCATGAATAATAAACCAGACAAGGAGAACGGTTAGTGGCGGAGCGTAAAAAGCGCGGCTGCCTGGGCTGTTCTTTCCCTATATTAATCATTATTGCTATTATTGCTCTGGCTCTCGTAGTCATCGGATTCCTGGCGGGGCCCCTGGGCAAAACCCTGGTCGGTGATGTCGGGTTGCCCGAATGGCTTAGTGTCCCCTCCCCTGAACCGCAGCTTCCCGCGCCGGTGCTTTTCCATGTTCTCGGTCTACCCATCACCAACACGATTCTGGCCGGCTGGATTACCGTTATTTTCCTGGTGGTATTCAGCTGGGCGGTAACCCGCCGGATGCAGCTCGTCCCCGGGCGGCTGCAGGCCGCCTTCGAGTTTATACTCGGCTGGATTTTTGACCTCTGCAACAGCATCGCCGGGGAGAAAAACGGACGCAGGTTTTTCCCGGTCATTTGCACTATTTTTCTCTTTGTACTTTTTAATGCCTGGCTAAGCTTGATTCCAGGCTTCGGCTCTATAGAAATTAATATTCACGGGCATGAATACGAGTTGCTCCGTGGTTCTAACACTGATGTTAATACACCCCTGGCGGTAGCCTTGGTGTCCTTCATATTCGTTATCTTCTACGGATTGAAAGATGCCCGTATGGGCTTTGTCCGCCAGTACATTAACTTCGGCCAGTTTTTCCGCAGTGTTGGCCAGATATTTAAAGGCAAGTTTAATGCTATGGGTCTTTTTTCCGGGGCTATTGATATTTTTGTCGGCGGGTTGGAGTTACTCAGCCTGCTTATCCGCAACGTCAGTTTTACCTTCCGTCTCTTCGGCAACATGACGGCTGGTGAAATACTTTTACTTATTGCCGCTTTTCTCGTTCCCTGGGTGCTGGCTTTACCTTTCTACGGTCTGGAATTGCTGGTCGGTTTTGTCCAGGCACTCATTTTCAGCGGCCTGACGCTGGTATTCGTGACGATGGCAGTGACTCCCCACGAGGGCGAGGCACATTAACATACTTACCAAATACAATCTTAGCAGGAGGGTTATAGAATGGACGCTGAAGCGGTCAAGATGTTAGCAGCTGGATTAGCGATGGGGCTGGGCGCCCTGGGCCCCGGCATCGGCATCGGCATCCTGGGTTATGGCGCCATGCAGGGGCTGGCGCGTAATCCTGAGGCCAGGGGACCTATCATGACCAACATGATTCTGGCCATCGCCATGGCCGAGGCCATCGGCATTTATGCCCTTATCGTGGCCATCATCCTGGCGATGGTAGCTTAACGCCCATCTCGTATTCGGTATTGAGGAGTGGAATTATGGAAGAAAGCGGAATTCCAGCTTTTATCGCCGTTATTGCGGCGGCGGTTATGGTTATCGGGGTTATGGTTGGCATGGCCGCGGTCACCTGGCTTTTAATGCTCTCAAGTTAAATGTACGGTTAATTATCGGGTCGGGGGGCTGATTTAACTATAATTTCTTTCCGTCCCGAGATGGATATTGGGAGGGTATTGTGGAAGGACTTGGAATTAATGTACCGACATTACTGACGCAGATTGTGACTTTCATCATCCTGCTGCTTATATTGCGCTTCGTGGCTTACAAGCCGATAATGCGCATGCTGGACGAGCGCTCCAAACGTATCCGTGAGAGCATGGACCAGGCCGAGTCGGTCAAGCAGGCGTCTTTGCGGGCCGAGGAAGAGGTCAAGAAGCAGCTTGAGGAGGCCAGCCGGGAGGGTCAGGCGAGGATAGAACGCGCTACGCGAGCCGGCGAGGACGTCAAGCAGAAGGCGCAGACGGACGCAAAACGTGAGGCCGAAGCTCTCATCGAACGGGCGCGCGCCGAGATACGCCAGGAGCGTGACGACGCCATCAACGGGGTACGCCGCGAGTTCGCCGATTTAACGGTACTGGCGGCGGGCAAGGTCATCGAAGAGTCACTGGATAAAGAAAAGCACCGCAAGCTCATCGAGAAGGTGCTGGAAGAAAGCACCACACCCAAGAAGGAATAACGGGAGTAGCGATAAAATCTTATGCCTAAAAAAGCCCACGCCCGGCGCTATGCCCAGGCGGTCTTCGAGATAGCGCTGGAGCAAAAAGAACTGGAACGGTGGCAGGCCGACCTGCAAAAGATTGCTGACTCCTTGAGCGAAGCTGGTTTTCTGGCGGCCATGGAGAGCCCCAAAATCAGGTTCGAGGACAAGTCACGGCTGATGACGGAACGTCTGGGAGATATCAGCCCGCTGGCTATGAACCTGGTGCGCCTGCTGATAACCAGGAATGGGACAGGCATGCTCGGCGAGATCGCTGGCGAGTACCAGCGTCTGGTGGACGCCTATCACGGCATCCAGAAAGCGGAGGTCGTCACCGCCGTTCCCATCGATGATAAAGATAAAGAGAAGCTGGCCGAAAATCTGGGCGCCCTGGTAGACTCGAAAATCGTCGTCGAGTCGCGGGTGGACCCGGAAATACTGGGCGGGGTTATCGCCAGGGTGGGTGGCAAGCTGCTGGACGGCAGCACCCGCAGCAAGCTGGTGGCGCTGAAACGGGAGCTCGTCGGCGCGGGAAGGAAAATGTAAATAATAACGGCCGGCCTAATAATGTGGCCAAGGAGGTAGCCGGGATGGCAACGAAAGGCGAAGACATTGTTTCAATTTTAAAACAGCAGATTCAGCAGTTCGGTACGGCCGTGACCATGGTCGATGTCGGCACCGTCATTGAAGTCGGCGACGGCATCGCCCGCATTCACGGCCTGGCCTCGGCCAAGTACAACGAGCTGCTTCAGTTCCCCAACGATGTTATCGGCATCGCCCTGAACCTGGAGGAAGACAGTGTCTCCACCGTCGTCCTGGGCGACTACACGCAAATCAAGGAAGGCGATGAGGTCAAGTGTACCGGACGCATCGCCGAGGTACCGGTAGGCGACGTCATGATTGGGCGTGTCGTCGACTCGCTGGGGCGCCCGCTGGACGGCAAGGGTGCTGTTAAGACCGATAAGACCCGGCCGATTGAACGCGTCGCCCCCAACGTGGTGCTGCGTGCCCCGGTGGATACCCCGGTGCAGACGGGCATCAAGGCCGTGGACAGCATGTTCCCTATCGGCCGCGGCCAGCGCGAGCTCATCATCGGTGACCGTTCCACGGGTAAAACGGCCATTGCCCTCGACACTATTATCAACCAGAAAGGCGGCGATTTAATCTGTATCTACGTTGCTATCGGCCAGAAGGTCTCCCAGGTAGCACGCGTCGTCGCCACGCTGAACAACTACGGCGCCATGGAACACTCCATCGTCGTTACGGCCAGCGCTTCTGACTCCGTGGCTCTACAGTATTTAGCGCCTTATGCCGGCTGCGCCATGGGCGAGGAGTTCATGGAACAGGGCAAAGACGTCCTGATTGTATATGACGACCTTTCCAAGCACGCCTGGGCCTATCGCCAGCTTTCACTGCTGTTGCGCCGCCCGCCGGGCCGCGAGGCCTATCCTGGCGATGTCTTTTATCTGCACAGCCGCCTGCTGGAAAGAGCGGCCAAGTATGATAAAGAGTACGGCGGCGGTTCGCTGACGGCCCTGCCCATCATCGAAACGCAGGCCGGCGATGTCTCCGCCTATATCCCCACCAACGTCATTTCCATCACCGACGGCCAGC
>CAYWZO010000026.1:0-1331 GCA_964462865.1 uncultured Dehalococcoidaceae bacterium
TCAAGGCCCCCGGCTTCGGCGACCGCCGCAAGGCCATGCTCGAAGATATGGCCATCCTTACCGGCGGTAAGGTCATTTCCGAAGAGGTCGGGCGGAAGCTGGACTCGGTCACCGTGGAAGACCTGGGCCGCGCCCGCCGCGTGACTTCCGATAAAGACAATACCACCATCGTCGAAGGCAAAGGCTCCGATGAAGAAATCAAGGCCAGAATCAAGCAGATTAAGGCCCAGATCGACGAGACCACCTCCGACTTCGACCGCGAGAAGCTCCAGGAGCGGCAGGCCAAGCTGGTCGGCGGCGTCGCCGTTATCAAGGTCGGTGCTTCCACCGAGACCGAGCTCAAAGAGAAGAAGCACCGCGTCGAAGACGCCCTTTCGGCGACGCGGGCCGCGGTGGAGGAAGGTATTCTGCCCGGTGGCGGCGTGGGGCTCCTGAACACCCTGCCGGTGCTGGACACCCTGGGACTCGAAGGCGATGAAGCCACCGGCGTCGACGTAGTCAGGAAAGCGGTAGCGGAACCGTTACGCTGGATTGCCAACAATGCCGGCAAGGACGGCGCAGTTATCATGGATACCGTTAAGAAGTCCAAGCCCGGACAAGGCTATGACGCCGAGAACGATGAGTACGGCGACATGGTGCAGAAGGGCATTATCGACCCCACCAAGGTGGTCCGGACCGGCCTGGAGAACGCCGCCAGCATCGCGGTCATGGTCCTCGTTACCGAGGCGCTCGTGTCCGATATTCCCGAGAAGGAAAAAGCGGCCCCGGCGATGCCCGGCGGCGGCATGGGCGGCATGGACTACGGCATGTAGGCCGTTGAAAACAGCATATTAAAGACAAAAAGATAGTAGCCGCTGTCTGTTAAGGATGGCGGCTACTGGGTTTTTGTTGGTATTTTTTATTGTAACCTATCCCCCTGACCCCCTTCCCTTGTTATTGATGAAGGGAAGGGGGAAATTTATTGAGAGGGGTTTCACCCCTCTCACGAAAGCTCTCCCTTATAAAAACGGGGCGTTTAAGAGGGATGCAGACCCCTCTTTCTCTTTTTCTTCCCCCTTCCCTTACTAAAGGGAAATGGAACATGTCCTTTATCAGGACTTGTAAAATAAATCCTTAAAAAGGACTTGACAAACACATCCTGATGCCTTATAATAAGGTTAGCTCGCAAACCTGACCTTAGAAAGGCAGTAAGGCTAGCTACAAGGAGAATCCAGTGAAGAAGTCGGCATTTGAGTTGGAACAGAACGGGGAGCGAATGTATTTAACGTGGATGACGGCAGCGGAGCTTACGGACACGGACAGGGTGAAAGTGGATATCTGGAGGAGAGCGA
>CAYWZO010000026.1:1341-26979 GCA_964462865.1 uncultured Dehalococcoidaceae bacterium
CAGCGTTCGCATACACAGAATCGCTCTAATGCATTTGGCCGCTTTATCGGGGTGTCTAAGGGGAGTTCGCCCCTGTCGGTCTTGCTTAGCGTGCGCGCACCTGTAGACTTTAAGGCAGAAAAAGGAAATTTCGGCACGCTAGTTATCTCAGATAGTGAGCCCCTATGGATTGTCGATGGGCAGCATAGAATAGGGGGTCTTAGGGAAGCAGCGGAAAAGTCGGGGACTTATGACTCCTTCCCTCTGCCTGTGATTATACTTAAAACAAACTACGGGAAGGACGAGACAAAAGAGAAGAGGCAAGAGCGTGCTAGGTGGGAAGAAGCGAAGCAGTTCGTAATTATCAACAGGACTCAGAAGGGTGTGAGGACAGACTTGGCTGACCAGTTCCTTGCACGCTTGATTAAGCGTGAGAGCACTGCTACAATTGCCGGCTTGCCTAGCATTTTAACAGCAGGTCAAGAATGGACCCCGAGGGCGCTTAAGGTCTCCGAAATGCTAAATGACAGCGATGGGGCTTGGAAAGGTAAGGTTCATTTCCCCGGAGAGCCGAAAAAGGGAACGGCAATCAGCCAGGGGGCCCTTAAGGAATCCATGGAGCCAATCCTCAAACACGATTCCTTTCAAGGTTATAGTGAGGAGCAAGTAGCGGAGATGCTGCGTAGGTACTGGGGAGCCATATATGAGTTGTGCCCGGCAGCGGTGGATGACCCCATAGGCTACCTTATTCAGAGAACAATCGGAGTGGGCGTCCTCCATAAACTTTTCCCTATTGTTGCAGCGTTCACGGGAGGCGAGTTAACCCAGCAGAGAATAAAAGAGGTGCTATTAAAAACGGATCTCGGAATGACGAGTGAATTCTGGGACTCGAAGCAAGGCGAGGCTGGGCTAGTTGGAACCGGTAGAAAAGCAGTAAATATCCTGTGGGGCAGGCTGAGAGACGCTTTGGAGGAAGGCAACAAAGCAGTTCTTAAACCCGCAATGCCTTTCAGACTATAGAGGCACCAGTTTCAATAAGGAAATGGGGAAATTATGATTTCCGAAGGGGCGTTTAAGAGGGGTGCAGACCCCTCTTTACTTTTTCTTCCCCCTCTCCTTCATCCTGCCTCGTAAGGAGAGGGGGTCAGGGGGATGGATTTATTCAGGGTGATTGTGAAGTAAGCTTAAATCTTGAGTAATTCTTCCAGCGGCTCGTCGGGTGAAAGCGGGCCGACCACCGCCAGGCGCATACGTTCCGGTAAAACCAGTTCTTCGGCCAGTTGCTTTAGCTCCGCCGCAGTGATAGCCTCCACGATGCCGATGACCTCGTCCACGGTCAGGATTTCGCCGGTAAGGATTTCCTGCCCGCCCAGCCAGCCGGACACGCTGCGGGAGTCCTCCATGCGCAGCAAGATACGTCCTTTGAAAAGTTCTTTGGCCTTGGCCAGTTCCGCCTCGGGGACAGGCTCCTTCAGGCGGGCCAGCTCCGCCAGGACGGCCCTGATGGCCACCGGCAGGTTTTTGGCATCCACCCCCGCCGAGACGGTCATGGCGCCGGTATCCAGGAAGTGCTCGGCGTAGCTGTGGATGCTGTAGGCCAGCCCCAGTTTATCGCGTATCTCGGTAAATAGCCGGCTGCTCATGCCCTCGCCCAGGATAACGTTGAGCAGGTCGAGCTTGAAGCGGTCCGGATGGAAGATGGAAAGGCCCGGCAGCGCCAGGCACAGCTGGGTCTGCTCCGTGTCCCGGTTCTCGATGAGCACGCGGCGTGCTATTTTGTCCTGATAAGGAGTAAAAGGGGAGCGTGGCTGTTGATTCTCCCAGCCGGCCACGGCGCGGCTGACGGCGTCCACCACTTCTTCGTGCCGGATATCACCGGCTATCGCCAGCACAGCGTTGTCCGGGCGGTATTGCCCGGACATGTAATTAAGCATCATGTCCCGGCTGATAGCGCCCACCGATTCCCGGCTGCCGGCGATGTCCCTCCCCAGGGGGTGCCCCGGCCACATCAGCTCGTCGATGAGCATGGAAACCCGCTGCGCCGGGGAGTCCAGTGACATGTTTATCTCTTCGATGATGACCTGGCGCTCCTTTTCAATCTCCGCAACGTCGAAGAGCGAGCCCGTAAGTATGTCCACCATCACGTCCAGGGCGTTATCGAAATGGGGACTGGCCACCTTGCACCAGTAGATGGTCAGCTCCTTATCCGTACCGGCGTTGAGCATGCCCCCCACCCCCTCGATAACCGTGCAGACCGCCACGGACGAGGGGCGCTTCCGGGTGCCCTTGAAGCACATGTGCTCGATGAAGTGGGAGATACCGGCCTGGTCATCCGTCTCGTACCTCGAGCCGGTGCCGATGAAAAAGCCGATAGCCACCGAGCGCGTGTGGGGCATGGCGGCGGTCACCAGGCGCAGTCCGTTAGCCAGAGTAATCTTCTGATACAAAAATCGTTCCTCCGTTAAATTATTCAGTCCAGATTGCGTATTCTGGGGGCCGTAAAGAACATCATCGAGGAGATGACCAGCAGAACGAGGGCCATGCCCCCTACCGCCCATTGTACTCCAATGGCCTCGGCAAGGATACCCGCGAAGAAGGCGCCCAGGCTGCCCAGGCCGAACCCCATCATGAAAAAGCTCAAAACCCGGCCGCGGTAGTTGGGGTCCGCGTAGTACTGGATGATGGAGTTGCCCAGGGCCATCTGCCCGGTATTACCGGCTCCGACGAACATCATTAGAAACAGCGAAAAATACCACCAGCGTGAAAAGGCGAAGCCCAGCAGCGCGGCGCTCATCATCAGGGCGAAGACAAGCATCGTTATCCCGCGCTTACGGTTGGTCAGTGAGGCGATGACGAAAGAACCCAGTATCGCCCCGATGCCGGAAACGGTGATTAGCATGCCCGTGCCGGAAGCACCCAGATTAAAGATACCTGTGGTAAACATGGGGAGAAGCTGCACGTAGGGCATGCCTAAAACAGTGGCGAAAACCGAAAAAACCAGGACGGCATAGATGGTCTTCTCACGGCGGAGATACCGCCAGGCTTCCGCGACTTCCTCTAGGGAACTGCCGCTGCGGGCCTTACGGGGCACAGGGGTAGCTGGTACGAAAGCCATCGAAATTACTGCCAAGGTGTACATGACCGTCATGATACTGTAAACGATGGTATAACCAAAGGCATCGATGATGAAACCGGCCAGCCCCGGCATGAAAATACGGAAAACATTCATACCCAGATTGTTCAGGGATATCGCATTCATCAGGTATTCGTCGCCGACGATATCCGAGATCATCGCCTGGCGTGAAGGCATCTGGATGCCCATCACAACTCCCTGGAGCGCGGCGCCGACCATCAGCACCCACCATGATTCCGGGTGGTCGGGGCCCAGGTACCCGGTTATCAGGGTAATGGTTATGCCCAGATTAATAACGGCTGAACCTACCTGCGCGGCCTGTACCACTATCTTCTTCTGCACTCTATCGGCGATAAAGCCGCCGGGCAAAGAAAGAAGCAGCATGGGTATAGCGTTAGCCAGGGACACCAGTCCCAGTACCGCCCCGGAACCGGTAATCACGTAGGCGAGCTGGGTCCGGGCTACCGTCAGCATGCTCATTGAAGACCAGTGGCCAGCCATGGCGGTAAAGTAGAAGCGGTAAGCCGGGTTCTGAAAAGAGATAAAAGTCTTTTTTAGGTACGGGCCGATGCCTTTTCCCGACGTACCGGTCTCGCTGCCATCGCTGCGGTAGGGCTGTAATTTATCCTTCAATGTCTTCTCGGGGAGCGCATTTTTTGAGACAGTAAAAAGTGTACTTTAATCATTTTACTCTTATGGCACTTACCGGACAAGGAAAGCGTGAGAAGGTCTTTGCCGTTTCCCGAAACTCTATGATAGACTACAGGCAGAAAGGTGACCGATGAAAGTACTCGTGACCAATGATGACGGAGTGAAATCCGTCGGTCTCTGGACGCTGGTCAGCGAACTGGTGAAAGTCGCGCAGGTGACCGTGGTGGCGCCGGACGGGGAAAGGAGCGCCATCGGCACGGCCGTGACGCTCTTCCAGCCGCTGCACGCGGTCGCCGCGGCGTCACCGGTGGCGGGGGTAGATGCCTGGGCTATCGACGGCTCGCCCTCGGACTGCGTTATCTTAGGGCTCGGAAAACTGGTACCGGAAAAGGTGGACATGGTGGTCTCGGGCATCAACACCAACCTGAACCTGGGCGAAGACGTGCATATCTCGGGGACGGTAGGGGCCGCGCTGCAGGGGTACTTCCGGGGACTGCCGGCCCTGGCTATCTCGGCGCCGCCGGACAGCCGGACGGGGCTGGAATCGGCCGCACAGGTGGCCGCTACGCTGTCAATAAGGATGGCCGGCGGCGCTCCGCAGAAAGTATTCCTCAACGTCAACGTGCCCGATAGGCCCCTGTCCGCCGCGGCCGGGGTAAGGATAACGCGCCTGGCCCGCTCCAGCCATATCAATACCGTGGAGGAGGAAAACCAGGGCAATATCAAGCAGTACCGTCTGGTGCGCGAGAGGCTGGCCAATACAGGGGACAGCACGGATATCCAGGCTATAGAACAGGGTTATATATCTCTCACGGCGCTGTACACCAGCCTGCTCGATAAGCCGCCCCAGCGCCTGCTGCACCGGCTGTGCAGCGAGCTGGCTCACGAGATAAGCCGCGAAAAATCCGTTAAGTAAAAGGCTGAACACTATGCAGCATCATATCGGGACCGACATTATTGAAATAGAGCGGGTCCGGGAGATTATCGGGAGGTGGGGGGAGCGTTTTCTAGGCCGTGTCTATACGGAAGAGGAACTGGGTATCTACGGCCACCGGCTCCCTTCTCTGGCCGCCAGCTTCGCCGCCAAAGAGGCGGTGATGAAAGTGCTGGGCACCGGTAACCTGGGCGTGGCCTGGCGGGAAATAGAAGTTCTTTATCACGATAGTGGCAAGCCGTATATCAGGCTGAATGGCCGGGCGGAAAAAGAGGCGCTGAAGCTGGGGATAAAGGAGATTGATGTGAGCCTTTCACACTGTAAAGAGTACGCCACGGCTGTGGCTATCGGGGTAACCTAGCACTCCCAGACCACCTCCCCGCCGGTAATCGTCATCTCTGCTTTAATATCCTTGATTTTCTCTGCTGGCACTTTAGTGGGGTCGTCACTTAACATAACTAGGTCAGCCAGCTTGCCGGGCGTAATCGAGCCTTTAATCTCCTCATCGAAAGAAGCGTAAGCGGCGTTCGTTGTATAGAGCGCCAGTGCCTGATGTGGTGAAACCGCTTCCTCCGGCAGCAGCACCTGGCCGGACGCCGCTTTACGGGTGACGGCGGCGAAGATGCCCACCAGCGGATGACACGGAACGACGGGTGTATCCGAGCTGCCGGCCACGACTATACCGCTTGCCAGGGGCGCTTTGATCCGGTACAACCAAGGTAGCTGGCTCTGGGCCACTGTCGCCAGGTAACGTTCGCCGCTGTAATAGATATTCGGGGGCTGGGTGACGATGACGGCGCCCAGCTTTGTTATTCTTTCCAGCAGATATGGCGGGCACTCGGCGCAGTGCTCGATGCGGTGGCGGCGACCCGCCGCGGGGAGGAAACCGTCAGCGTATTCAAGAGCGCTGACAGCGGCCTTGACCGTTTTTTCTTCGACGGCGTGGAAGGCCAGTTGCCAGCCGTCGCGGTGGCATTCGAGCGCGATTTTATTCAGTTCATCCTGGTCCGGCTGCGCCTCCAGCAGGAACTTCACCGCCCCCAGCCGTAGCTGACTATCGCCCGAGCCGGTACGCATAGCGGCCTGTTGGAACTGTCGCCGTGTTTCCGGCCCGGTCATTATGGTCACGCGGCTGCGCAGCCTACCGTTTTCTTTAAGTCGGCCTATTGTTTGCCAGCGGTCGAGGTCGTTTTTATAAGTCGCTTCTTGGAAAGAGGTTATCCCGCAGGACAGGAACTGCCGGTTGGCGAGCTTGACGCCTTCGGCGAACTCGACCTCGGTGAAGGGGGGCAACACCTTTTCCCGGATATAACCCAGCATTTCCAAGAGGATGCCGTTCAGCTCGCCGGTGGCCAGGTCGCGCTCGATGCGGGCACCGGGCGGCTCGGGCGTCTCACGGTTGATGCCGGCCAGCGAGAGCGCCCGGCTATTGAGCACGCAGGCATGCAGGGAGCGGTGGCTGATAATCACCGGGTGGTCCGGGGCGGCTTCGTCAAGGTCCCAGCAGGTGGGGCAGCGCTTCTCTGCCAGATAAAATTCATTATAGTCGGTGCCGCTTATCCATGTCCCGGGAGGGGTAACGGCGGCCTTACGGCGGACGGCCTCCTTAATATCGGCGATGGAGCGGACGGCGGGCGGGCTTAAGTCGATGCTCAAGAGCTTCCTTACCAGCGAGAAAAAGTGCAGGTGGGCATCGTTGAAGCCAGGCACGACCGTCCGGCCCACGCAATCGATAACCCTGGTGCCGGCTCCTGTTACAGCAGCAAGGACGTCGTTGCCCGCCACCAGCGCTATCTTATCGCCGCTAATGGCCACCAGCCCCGCGGACGGCTGTACCGCATCAAGGGTGATGACATTGGCGTTTTTCAGGACGATATCAGCGCGCATTTATTTTCCCGCGGCTTTTAGTATCATCTCCGGGTACTGGCGGCTCCCCTGCCGGAGCGTCCGTTTTTGGGTGGCGTAATCGACGTGATAGAGGCCGAACCGTTTCTCGAAGCCGAACGCCCATTCAAAGTTATCGAGCAGCGACCAGTAGCAATAGCCTTTAACGTTCATGCCCTCGGCCATCGCTCTATTCATGACGACCAGGTGGTCTTCGATGAACTTCGCCCGCTTCGTATCGCTGTCGTCGGCGATGCCGTTCTCCGTAATATATATGGGCTTGGAGGTATAGCCGGTAATGAACCTAAGACAGCGGTAAAGCCCCTCCGGGTAAATTTCCCACCCCATGTCCGAGCGTTTTTCCGGCGGCGCTTTAACTACGTCTCTGGAATGGTTATCACCGGAGAAGGAAAACTTATTAAAATTACGCGAGTAATAGTTCAGACCGACGAAATCGAAAGCGTCCCTGACCTCGCTTTGATAGGATACCCTCGCCGCGCCGGGAATGGCGAAGCTGAAATAGCCGTGTGCGAGATAGGCCAGCTGCGAGGCGTTCAGGCTCCGGTTGTAGGCGCGGGCCAGGTAGGCATCGAACAGGTTCCACCGGTTGGGCGGGTCATAAATCAACAGCGCCGCCGCCAGCCCCACCTGCGCCTGCGGCTGGAGCTTTTTGATGGCCTGGTAAGCGGCGGTATGGGCCCGCAACAGGTTCCGGAAAACGATACCGACGTCCCCGGGGGCTTTGACGGCGGGGGGAAAGCGCGCCTGGAAATAGCCCATCATCGCGTAGACCGTGGGCTCGTTGACGGTGCAATAAAGCTTTACCCTGGGGCCGAGGTGCGCCACTACCCTGGCCACAAACCCGCCGAAGATATCGGGAGAGTCTTCCTGGAGGAAAGCGCCCCGGTCGGAAAACCAGAGGGGGTCGGTAAAGTGGTGGAGGGTTACCATCGGCTCAATGCCGCTGGCAAGGAGCTCATCGACCACCTGTGCGTAGTGGTCGAGCGCCGTTTCATCGTACTTACCCGGCTCCGGCTCGATTTTGCTCCACTCCACGGAAAAGCGGTAGGCGTTAAGGTGCAGCTCCTTCATCAGCCTGATATCTTCTTGATAGCGGTTCCAGTGGTCGCAGGCGGCGCCGGCCCGCTGACCGTTGAGAATGCGGGGCTGGCCCTGCTCGTCCAGGGCGGACTCGAAGCGGTACCAGTTGTTATTGGTGCCGTAGCCTTCCACCTGGTGGGACGAAGTGGCGCTCCCCCAGAGAAAATCTTTATCCGGCTGCCAGGGAATATCCTTGAGTTTCTCGATATCTGAATGAAGCCCGGGCCGGCGGCCGGTGAACCACCATAGCGCCGTCCCGTAAAAAACAATCAGAACGGCAATGACAATGATAATGGTGTAAATCATGATATTCCTGCCTCTTTTTTGACGGAGGGGTCTCGTTGCCAGTATACTACCGATATTCACGGTACTGCAAAGGAGGCAGTATGAAGATACAGAACTACCGCCAGGTCGGGGGCGTGAAAGCGGCGCCGGGGGTGACCATGCGGGTGGTGGCCGGGCCGGCCGAGGGCGCCCCGACCTTCGTCATGCGCGTCTTCGAGATTGAGCCGGGCGGCACCACTCCCCACCACGTCCACGCCTGGGAGCACGAGATGTTCGTGGTCAGGGGGCGGGGCACTTTGAAAAGCGGCAACCTGGAAAGACCGCTGGCCGAGGGTGATGCGGTGACCGTGCTGCCGGACGAAAAGCATAGCGTCCTCAACTCGGGGAAGGGGCTGCTGACCGTGATATGTGTCGTGCCGCTGGTGGACGGCAGGATGCCGGGGATGGTAGCGCAGGATTGAAGATTATCGGTTAAGGGAGGCAATCATGGATATTTCCGGCGGCGAATTACTGATAGATTTATTTGAGGCCTGCGGAATAGAGTATATCTTCTGCTCGCCGGGCACGGAGTGGACGCCAGTCTGGGAGGGGCTATTAAAGCGACAGGGCAAGACCGATATCAAGTACCTTAACTGCCGGCACGAAGTCCTGGCCATCAGTGCCGCCCAGGGCTACGCCGAGGCCACTGGCCGCCTGCCCGCCGTACTGCTCCATTCCAGCGTTGGCCCGCTCATGGGGGCTATGGCGATGCGCAACGCCTTAAGCGCCCGCACCCCGATGCTTATCATGAGCGGCGAAACGTACGAGCACTGCGGCGATGAAGAGGTGGCGGCGCAGGGCTGGCAATGGCTCGGCCTGCTTTCGGACATCGGCGGTCCGTCTGCACTGGTCAGGGACTATGTCAAGTGGAGTAACGGCGTCAGGTCCAGGGACAGCCTGGTGGATTCGGTGTTCCGCGGCGCCCAGATAGCACTTTCCGCCCCGCGCGGGCCGGTATTTCTCTCTGTCCCGACGGAGGTACTGCTACGGTCCGGGGCTGAAGTGAAAATCGTGCGGCCTTCGCCCGCGGTGGTGATACTTGAACCGGACAGCCGCGACCTGTGGGAAGTAGCCCGGCAGCTCGTCAGGAGCCGGCATCCCATCATCATCGCCGAGCATGCCGGCCGGAACCCCGGGGTGGTGGCCAGACTGGTGGAGCTGGCGGAGTTGCTTAGCATCCCCGTGTTTGAAAATATCCTCCACTTCTTTTCCAATTTCCCCAGGGGCAACTCGCTGTACATGGGAATGATCACCCCGGAGGCCCTCCAGGAGGCGGACACGGTGTTCGTGGTAGCCAGCACCGTCCCCTGGTACCCACCCTCGGCGGGACCGAGGGATAACGCCCGGATAATCATGCTGGAGGAAGCCACCCGCCACGAAAGGCTGCCTTACTGGGGTTTCCGGACCGATTACGCCATTACCGCTGATATCGAGGCGACGCTGGCGGCCCTGGTGGACACTGTCCGTACGGAAAAGACCAACCAGAATCGGCCGGCTGCCGTCTACCGCGAGAGGTATAAGAACTGGCGGCAGAAGCATGATGACATGGCGGCGGCGATGGAGGAGGAGGCCCTGGCCGCCAGAAAAAAGAGTCCCATCGATGCCCGGTGGTTCTGTTACACGGCGCAAAAGGCCTTCCCGGCCGACGCGCTCGTCCTGGATGAGACCATACTGTATACCCATCTGGTACACCGGTACCTGGCGGCGCCCGGGCGCTATATCAAGCCGGCCTACGGCGGGCTGGGTGTGGGGATGGGAGCGGCCCTGGGCATGAAGCTGGCCCACCCGGACCGGCCGGTCGTCCTCTTCACTGGCGACGGGTCCTTCAACTATAATCCTGTGCTCGCCGGCCTGGGACTCGGTCAGGAGTACGGGCTGCCCGTCTTGATTGTCGTCCTTAACAACGGCGGCTACATGGCCATGAGACGCGGCCACCGCCGGCTGTACCCGCAGGGCTGGGCCGCCGGACATGACACCTATCTGGGGGTGGATATCACACCGACACCGGACTACGTGAAAATTGCGGAGGCCTTCGGGGCCTACGGCGAAAAACTGGTGAAGCCGGTGGGTGTCGAAGCTGCACTGAAACGGGGACTGGAGCAAATCGCCGGGGGCAGGACCGCTCTGCTCGACGTAGTTGTAGACGCCAATCCGCAGGCCTAGCGCAGACGGCTCACCGCGAAATAAATGCCGACGCCAAGGGTGACCAGGGAGAGGACTATCCGGTACAGGTCGAAAGAGATATAGCCCACCCTGATATAATCCACTAGGTAAGAGACGCCGTAGCACAGCACCACGGCCGTCCCGCCGATGGCGGCCAGCCTGCCGCTCCGCTTGCGGTTCACGGCCAGGCTGACCACTTCACCAATGACCCAGCCGATGCCCATGGCCGCTATCAGGCTGAAAATGTAAAACGGTAAGAACGTTTCGATAAATCCCCAGATAATGCCGATGACGACGGCCAGCCCCAGCGCTACACCGACCGCTTTAAGATAGTACTGGCCAGAGAGGCGGTAAGTCGGCAGCTTGTAGAGGTGGGCGCACTCGCGGCACCTGGCACCTACCGGGGTCTGCACCATGCACTTCGGGCATATCGGTTTGCCGCATTTACCGCACCGGAGGTTAGTTTCCACGTCCGGGTGGGTGGCGCAGCGTAACGGCCCGGTCCCGGTCATTCCAGTATTTCCTTCTCGTTGAAGTGTTTACGATGCAGCCAGGCGTGCTTATCGGCGATATCGCGGTCGAAAACCAGGCGATTGACGATAAGGCGGCCCCGGCTAATTACGCGCTTCTCCGGGGCCGGTTGAGCGGTGAGGCGCTTGATGATAACTACCAGGAAAATGGCCAGAAACGCCATGACTACGGAAACCCGGGTGTGAAATAACCAGCTGGTCAATGGTAAAGAAGCGGCGCTGACGAGTACCGCTATCGGTGAGGTGCGGAAAATTAACGTGAAGACCACCGTGATGCCTACGGCGATGACGGTAGGCCAGGGAGAAATATCGTTCAATACGGGGAGGATAACCGCCAGCCCCAGCAGCGTGGAGATACCCCGGCCACCGTGGAAGCGTAAAAAGACCGGCCAGTTGTGCCCGACGATGACCGCCAGGCCGACGACGAGCTGCTGGCCCGCGTCCAGCCCCTGATGCTGGGCTACCCCGATCATCAGGATGCCTTTGAGAAAATCGAAGAAGCCCACCAGCAGGCCGAACTTCCGGGAGGTCATACGCCAGAGGTTGCCAGCACCTATCTGTCGCGTTCCCTGCTGCTTCAGGTTTATGCCACGCTGTCTACCTACCAGATAAGAAAGCGGTATCGAGCCGACGAGATAGCCGATAAATATCAGTATTATCCAGGTGGTCATGTTATTTTGTTATTGTCATTGCGAGCCATCCGCCGGAGCTTTAGCGCAGGCGGAGGCGCGGCAATCTCTATCACCGGAAAAGACGGAACATCGGGATTGCCACGTCGCCTTCGGCTCCTCGCAATGACTCTCCTTACATTAGATTAAACTTGCTCCCTTGAGCTTATCAATCAATTGCTCGACCTGGCTTTCCGGGCTGCCGGTCATTATCTCGCCCTGGCAGACCCGCTGCGGGAAGAAGACCTTGATGACCTGGGTGGATGAGCCTGCCAGCCCCACCCGGTCAGGGTCTACTTCGAGTTCTGTAATACCCAACACAGGGATTTGAGCGCTTCTAGAGCGGGCGATGCCCCGCAGCGAGGGCAGGCGGGGGACATTGATTTCCTTGGAGACGGTGATGACCGCCGGCAGGCCGGCTTCGATGACCTCATGGCCTTCTTCAATCAGGCGCCGCACGCGCAGTTGACCGTCTTTTATCTCTTCGACCTGGCTGACATAAGCGATAAAAGCGAAACCCAGCATCTCGGCCATCTCCGGGCCGACCTGCCCGGTATCGCCGTCGATTGTCTGCCGCCCGCAGATGACGAGGTCAGCGCCCCCCAGTTTTTTTACCGCCTGCGACAGCGTGAAAGCGGTAGCCCAGGTATCGGCACCGGCGAAGGCGCGGTCGGAGAGCAGCACAGCTTCATCGGCGCCGAGCGAAATGGCCTCCCGCAGGGCTGCTTCCGCCTGGGGCGGCCCCATGGTGATGACGGTAACCTTGCCCCCGTGCTTCTCCTTAATGCGGACGCCTTCTTCCAGAGCGTAGGTATCGAAGGGGTTGATAATGCTCTCGATGCCCTGCCGGACGAGGGTGTTGGTCTGGGGGTCGATTTTGACCTCGGTGGTGCCGGGCACCTGTTTCAGGCAGACGAAGACGTTCATGCCGTCCTGGCCTTCCGCTTACGCAGGTTAATGGCGATGGCGTTACGCAATATCTGGTTAGTGCCTTCGTAAATCTGGAGGATTTTGGCATCTCGCATCATTTTCTCCACGGGGTAATCCCGCATGTAGCCGGCGCCGCCGCAAATCTGTACCGCGTCCATGGTCACCTTCATGGCGGCGTCCGAGGCAAAGACCTTGGCCATGGCTGATTCCTCGGTGACGCTTTTAGCGCCGCTATCAACGTACCTGGCCGCGGCGTAGACCAGAGCGCGGGCGGCCTCGGTCTGGATGGCCATGTCGGCCAGCATCTGCTGGACGACAGGCTGGGTAATCAGGGGCTGGTCGAACTGCACACGCTCCTGGGCGTAGTCTACCGCCGCTTCCATGGCGCCCTGGGCGAGCCCCACCGCCTGCGCCCCGATGCCCGGCCGGGAGCGGTCGAAGAGGTGCATTGCCTGGATAAAACCGAGGCCCGGCTTGCCGAGGAGGTTTGCCTCCGGGACGAGGCAGTTTTTAAAGACCAGCTCCCGCGTGGCCGAGGAACGGATGCCCATCTTCTTCTCTTTCTTGCCGAAGGTGAAGCCCGGCGTGCCTTTCTCGACGACGATGGCACTGGCGCCGCGGGCGCCCCGGGTCTTGTCCGTCAGGGCGATGATGGTATATATCTCGGCCTCGCCGCCGTTGGTGATGAACTGCTTGGTGCCGTTGATGAGGTAGCCCCCTTCCACCTTTTCCGCCGTGGTCTTGATGTTGGCGGCATCGCTGCCAGCGGTGGGCTCGGTGATGGCGAAGGCGCCGAGCTTCTTGCCGCTGGCGACATCGGGGAGAAACCGGCGTTTCTGCTCTTCCGTGCCGTATTCCATGACCGTCATGACGCCCAGGGCGCTGGCGGCGTAGCTCACGGCGACGCCGCTGCACACCCGGCTCAACTCTTCCACGACCAGGCAGAGCTCCAGGCAGCCGCCGCCCAGCCCTTCGTACTCCTCCGGGATAAAGACGCGGAACATGTCGGCATCGGCCAGGTCTTTGATGATGGCCCAGGGGAACTCCTCTTTTTCGTCGAGCTCCGCGCGGACGGGCATTATCCTTTCCTCGGCGATGCGCCGGGCCAGGCCTTTAATCGTTTTCTGCTGTTCGGTCAAAAAGTAGTCCAATTTATTATTCCTCTCTCTGCAAGGTGGTGGATTGATATTGGTAAAAGTAATATTTCCGGGGCGTTAGCGAATATATAATCAAGACTAAGATAAATTATAAGGAGTGGGGGAAGGGGAGTCAAGAATTTGTTCTGCTTGGGGTTTTAGGGATAACCTCTAATAACATGTAGTATTTACTTGGTATGAGATAAAAGTCCTTTATTTGATAATACTATATGGCGTCAAAAATAAATTGACAGATACATGTTCTTAACATAAAATAAATAAGATATTGCTTTGATTTGAGGATATTGACAACAAAGTATATAATTACATTAAAGTGGTAGGTGGAGCGGACGTGGCAGGTTCAAAGGGGATATGGGTATGAATAGACCGAACCCCAAAAATCTATTAGAAAATGTCATTACTTTTCTCTGTTTCCAAAACACTACTTTAAGCCAAACGAAGCTAATTAAACTGATTTATTTGGCTGATTTATATCATATGGAAAAATATGGGAAAAGATTAACCAATGTTCCTTTCCGACATTGGTATTATGGTCCATATTCTGAAGTAATCGGAGAAGAATTGGAACATCTTTGTGGTGAAGGGATTATTAATCAAAAGGTTTATCAAACTCGGTCAGGGTATTTTGCGGAAATCCCCACTCCCAACGTAAAAGAAACAACAATTGAACTCCCAAATAAAGCTTTAGAAGTTTTAAAGGCTGTGGTTGAAGATTTTGGTAATATGAATACTGACCAAATTGTTAAAATCACAAAAGCTGGGCCGCCATTTGCCGATACCCCATTCGGCGAAGAAATAGATTTTGAACGCATTGACGTCGCGGTTGAAATTGCTAAGAAACTCGGTATTAGTATTGAAAAAGCAGCTACAGAATTGGTTGAAAAAAATAAAGACCTTTTAGAATCTTTGAGCAGAGCTAAAGAAAAAGCAAAAGTCTAAAGCCGTCCGTAAGCCTCATCGTGTTGCCCAAAGGCTATGAAAATTACCCTTTTTTCTGCTTCATGTCTACAATGCAGTCCGCAATATTTTATGTTAGATTTTGTATGCCCATTTTTCATACAATCTTCGCAAATAGCTAGAATCATATTCATATCACCACCCAATATTGGGGCAGAACGCAATCCTTTTAAATTTGACCATTTACCTTGGGTAAGACCGTGAGAATATTTATAGGGAGCTTCAAGAACTAGTCCCTGCTTACGCTCGATTATGCGTAGGTATGCAGAAAATCTACGTTCGTGTATCGTTTTGGTAAATTCTTCTAACTCATCCTTCGAATATGCCATATAATCACTTTTTTGAAGAACTTAGGTGAATATTTCCAGTCATTTCCTCCAGCCGTCTCATCACTTCCTCCACCGTACGCTCGTCGGTGGAGGCACCGGAGGTCACGCCGACGTGTTTTTTATTTTTAAGCCAGGCGGGTTTAATGTCGTCGGCGGTCTCGATGAGGTGCGTCTCGGTGACCTGCGAGCAGAGCTCCGCAATACGGTTGGTGTTGGCGCTGGACCTGCCTCCCACCACCAGCATCAGGTCGGCGCGGTGGGCCAGCTCTAAAGCGGTGGCCTGCCGTTCCCGCAGGTCATGGCAGATGGTATCGATGATGCGTATCTCGGAGTTTTTCGTCAGCGCCAGGTCAATTATTTTTTTGACGAACCCGGCGAAGTGGGCGGGCACTTCGGTGGTCTGGGAGAGGATGCCCAGTCGGCGCGGGAGGGGTTCCAGGGCGGCAATGTCTTTCTCGTCGGTGGTGGCGATGCCCTTGCCCTTGGCCCAGCCCAGGACACCCTTGACCTCGGGGTGGGCGGCGTCGCCGAAGACGATAACAAAGAAATCCGACTCGGCCAGCTTCTGGGCGGCGGTCTGGGCGCGGCGCACGTCGTGGCAGGTGGTACTGACGACTTCCAGGCCGCGGGCACGCAGGCTTTCCTCAAGCTCGGGGCTGACGCCGTGGGAGCTGGTGATAATGGTATTACCCTTGATGGTAGCGCTGTCCTTGACCACGCTGACGCCGATACCGGCGAGCCGCTGGAGCACCTGCTGGTTATGGGCAACCGCTCCCAGGGTCTCCACCCGGCCACGCTCGCGGGCGACCTTTTCCACGATGTCGATCGCGCGCTTCACGCCGAAGCAGAAGCCCGTCTTGCCCGCTTTCTCAATCCGGGGCATTTTCCCCTCCTCCGTAAACGCCGCGGTACTCCGGGGGCAGCAGGGCGGCGATTTTCATCATAATTTCGTTGAGCAATTGATGGCGTCGCTCTTTGGTAAGTTTGTCTTCAAGAGGCAGGTTGAAAGGCTTGCCGATGGTGACCGTCATTTTGGGGTGATGCAGGAAACACCACTTAAGATTCCTGAATCTATCCGTGCCGGTGATGGCTACCGGCAGGATGGGCACGCCCATGCGCGAGGCGATGAGCGCCACCCCGGGCAGGGCCGGCTGCATCTGTCCGTTGTGGCTGCGCTTGCCCTCCGGGAACATGACCACGGAGATGCCCTGCTTGAGCCAGTCTTCCGCGCGCCGGATGGCCTCTCGGTCGATGCCGGCCCGCTTGACCGGGAAAGCGCCGAAGTTCTCCACCCAGAAGCGCGACCAGCCGTTATGCCAGAGGTCTTCCTTGGCCATGAGGACGCATTTACCGGGGAAGCTGGCGGCCACGATGGGCGGGTCGGCGATATGGCAGTGGTTGCAGACGATGAGCACGGGGCCGCTTCTGGGGACGTTTTCCCGCCCCTTTACCTCCCAGAAAGCGAAGGGGAACACCAGGATGCGTATCAGGCCCCGGCCGAAGTAATAGACCCAGTGCATTTGATGTCATTATAGCCCGAGGGGCAAAGGCATGACAAACTCTATTTTTGTGTGACCTATCCCCCTTTGTCCCCCTTCCCTTCGGATTAAGGGGTTTTGTATCAAAAGTGCCGCTTAATGTCACCCTGAGCGTAGCGAAGGGTCTCGGAGTGGTGGGGTTTATACGTACGGCGCCCCGCCTTACCCCGAGATTCTTCGTCACTTCGCTCCTCAGAATGACATTTGTTACAAAGCCGGATTAAGGGAAGGGGGAGATAAAAAAAAGAGGGGCTAATGCTCCTTTTTGAATGCCTTACAGTATTAGAGCGGTTATTATAAGCGACGCTGGATGGACTTTGCTATCTCCTGCATTAACTCTTTGTCCCGGTCAGCGTCAAACTTACTTATACTCATTTGCATACGTTCGTAAGACCAGACCGGTATCTTGCGCAGTTTTTCCGGCTCGCTCATATAGCGGGGAAAAACATGGGCATGTAAAGCTGGGTCGGTATTGCCCTGAATCTCGTAATTTATCCGGTAGGCACCGGTAACTTCCAACAGCGCGTCCCCGATAATTACCATATCCTTTAAAAACCGGGCACGTCGTTTTTTATCGAGGGAGTTTAAGTCCGGCACCACAGGGTCGGGCAGAAGCAACGAATAACCACGAACAGGCTGTTCATCACCCAGCACCACCCAGCCCGAAGGAACGCGGCAGATAACTGTTGAGTTTGTTCCCGCCCTTGCCGCTTTGACGCGCTCGTGTATCATGGTTTTTATTTACCCTTCCCCCAGCCTTCTTTTTATCTCCGGTATCGCTTTTTGCGCCGCCTCCCGGCCCCGTATAATCATCTCCGGCACCTTATTGAAGTCGCCGGCTCCGATTTGCGCCAGGTCCGGCTCGATGACGATATCGGCGTTTTCCAAAGCGTGCTGCGCCACGGCGTAGGTGGTGATGTAGATGGACTGCATCATCACCTGGAAGATGTTGGGCGCTTTGTGCGTCTCGACGCGTTGGCGGTAGGCCTTGCCCATGCGGCCGGTCACGTCCGGGGTGACGTTCACCGCGATGATGAAATCGGCGCCCATCCGGCGGACGACCTCCACCGGCACCGGCGTCGTCAGGCCGCCGTCGACAACGAAGCGGCCTTTGTGCTTGACGATGGTAAAGACACCCGGTATAGAGATGGTCGCCCGCAGCGCATCCGGAACGGAACCGCTGTCTATCACCACTTCCTCGCCGGTATCTATATCCGTGGTGACGCAGGCGAAAGGGATTTTAAGGTCTTTGAAATCGACTTCCCCGCCGACGTAGGTGGATATCAGGTCGCGGACTTTTTTACCTTTAATGAATCCGGACCTGGGCAGAGAGGGGTCGATGAGGGGGGCCATTTTCTTCCAGTTGGCGTCCAGGGCGTCCCGTATCATGCGGGTGGTGTCCTGGCTCCAGGCGTAAGCGGCGCCGATGACCGCGCCGGAACTGGTGCCGGCAATCATATCGATGGGGATGCCCTCTTTTTGCAGCACCTGCAGCACGCCGACGTGCGCCAGACCGCGCGCCGCGCCGCCGCTCAAGGCCAGGCCGACTTTCTTTTTGGGCGTTATCAAAATCCCCCTTTTATCCCCCTTTAAAAAAGGGGGACAAAAGCTTAAGTTATTATCGTCATTTTATTCAACAATTACATCTCATCGTCTCCCTTTCATAAAGAGAGAGCGAGAGGGTTTTTTTAAAATTATTATTCCCACAGCTTTTCAATGTCTGCATCTTTCCCGGCGGGAGCCGACGGCCCGCTGGAAAACAGGTCCTGGTAGGAACGGGCGGAGCCGTACTCCCGCGGCGCGAAGGCCACCGGCATGGGTACCGCGTGGCCGAAGATAAGCGCCTGCTGCCGCGGCGCCAGGCGGGCCAGCACCGTTTTCAGCTCGTTCTTGCCGGAGACGCCCGCCAGGACGCTGTCGACATCGCGTTCGTTATCGAGCAGGCAGGTTATCTTGGTGCCCATCTGCGACATCACCTCGGTATCGATGCCGCTGGGGCGCTGGTCGATGACGAGCAGGGAGACGTTGTACTTGCGCATCTCGCGGGCGATGGTGCCGAAGATGGTCTGGCTGGAGACCTCCGGGTTGAGGAACTTGTGCGCTTCCTCGATGGTGATTACCAGCGGGTTGGGTGGTGCCGTACCCTCGGCCATGGCCTTTTCCGTCCTTGACTGGTACTGGCTGTAGATGCGGCGGGCGAGCATGTTGGCGACGAGGACATAGGCGGTGATGTCCCGGTATCTGCCGAACTCCAGCACCACGTTAACGCCGCGGTCGAGGTGGTCGAGGATGCTCTTGACGGCGTCGACCGGGGCATGTGGCTCGATGAAGGGCAGCCGCCGGATGGTGGCCAGGCCGCGCTTGAGGCTTTGTAATGTGCTCTCATGTATTTTGGACTCTTCCAGGAGTTGCTTCACTTCATCGGGGTCTTCGGTATTCAGCGTATTTTGTATCCAGCTTTTGCCGAAGCGGCGGCGCAGTTGGTACGTCGCTTCAACGGCCAGGTCGGTTAGATTTAAAGTCGAACGAAGGATGGCGATATCTTCCGGCTCGATTTCATCGTAGCCGATTTTCACGACGAAGTCGGTGCTGACGCCCCGCCGCCGCGAGTTCTCTTCGTCGAGGGTACAGACGGCCACGCTGGCCGGGAAGAGCTGCTTGAGGGCCTTGACGGGCGGGCCGCTTTCGCTGGTGCCCTGCCAGCCGTACTCGTTGTGCATATCAAAGATTAAGTTAACGGCTTTGCTTTTTTGCAGCATGCCGATGAGCAGGATGCGGGTGAGGAAGGTCTTGCCGGTGCCGCTCTTGCCGAAGATGCCGTTGGAGCGCTTGACGAACTCCACCAGGTTGAGGCAGAGCTTGGTCTCCATGTCCAGCGGGTTGCCGATGTGGAACCGCTGCGGGTCTTCGCCGCCGAAGACGAGCTCCATGTCCCGCTCCGAGGCCAGGTTGACGATAGAGAAGTGGGCGGGGATGGTCTTGACCGGCTGGGGGCCTTCCAGCATGGTCTCGGCGTCGCCGCCGATGGTGAGCATGGGGGTGACGTGTATCGTCCCGAAGGTACTCGTGCCGGTTAAGACCTCGGCGATAAAGGGGTCGGCGACATCCGGCGGGGAAACGGCCAGGCGCTCGTCGGTGACGCCTAATCGTACATCGGTTATCATGCCGAAGAAGCGGCGCTTCTGGCCCTCTATGGTAACATAGCGTCCCACCACCATGTCCTCCACCGAGACGGGGGCATCCAGGCGGACGTCCACGCCCTTTTCCAGCGAGGCGGCGGTAACGATGCCGAGCTTTTCGGTCATGAGAGCCTCCCCAGGATGTTTTTCAGCCGTATAAAGTCACTGCTTAATAAACTCGCCAGCTCTTTGCCCGCCGCCACCAGGAAGGCGCGGCCGTCCTCGTGCGCTTTACTCATCTGCCTAAGCGCGGCGGCGATGAGCTCCTCGGCGGGCACGGGCAGGGCGGCGTTGATTAAAATATTGAGAAAGCCGAACGACCGGCTGAACTCTCTGATTTCATCTGGTTGACATAAATAAACAAAGCCGTGGATGCGGGCGGGCTGCGGGGGCAGGTAATGAAAGATTTTATCACCGTCCCGGTAGCCCACCGCCACTGCCATGAACTCGCTGCGCAGTAGCCTGGTAAGCTGGGGGCTGGACTGGTAAACGGCCTCCTCCGAGGCTTCGTCCTTACCGCGCGCGATGGGCTTGCGGCCCGGCTCCAGACCCGCGGTCTCCGCGTGGCACACGACCCCGTAGATATCGCCTGTCTTCACCAGGCTGCCGAGGGGCGGCAGGGCGTAAAGCTCGTAGCACTGGGCGGCGAACTGCGCGGTACTGGCCTCGATGACTTCCGCGATTTTTTCCTGCGCCGGTTTATTAATGGCTTCATCTCCCTTGGGGTCTGTCATTGCTAGCGAAGCGCGGCAATCCCTCAAAAAGAGGCAAACGAATACTGGGGATTGCCACGGTCGCTGGCGCTCCCTCGCAATGACAGCTTAATTAGTTTTTCCCTGCTCTATTTCTTCTTGGTGGCTGCCTTCTTGGCTTTGGCGGCGGCCTTGGGTTTCTTGACGTTCTTTCTGCCTTTAGTGCCCATTAAGTTTCACCTCCCTGTTTAGTTTTGATAATATATGTGTTACGTGGGCGTAAACCGGAATTTGAGTTTTCATATCCCACCAGATAAATCTATCAAGTTCGTGCCCTTTTAGATGAGGTTCTCCCTGTACTTCAATCAAACATAACTTATGTTGGCTAAGTGAGCCTCGAAAATCGCATTTATACAATCTTTTAACTGAATTCGCATGTAATCCTAGTTCTTCATAAATCTCTCTGGTAGCAGCACTAACACTTGGCTCGCCCCTGTTTATTTCGCCGCCGGGTAGAGAGAATTTATAATGACCTTTATCTCTTACCAACAATACTCTTCCATGTCTTATTACTATCGCTGTTCCCCTCTGTCTCATCTCACACCCACCGCGTCCGCTTGCTGAAACTCTTGGCTGAAACGGGAGTTGGCAGCCTGCCTTCTATCATCGTGGTTTCCACAAGTTCCCAGAAGTTATTTCTATCCGCGCCGGTGATTACCGCCTGCTCGTGCGCTTCCGAGAGCGCCACCGGGTAGCCGCGGCCGCGCTGACACTGGTCGAAAATAAGGGCGTGGGTCAGGTTGAGCAGGTTCTCACTTTCGGCCACCCACTGCGGCACCTCGACGCGGGCTATTTCATCACCGGCCCTTAAATAGAAGAAATAGATGCGGTGGTCGCCGTAGCGCTCCCTGACGATTTTCGACGGGCTGATGAAAAGCGCCGACCTCTGGCCGTGTTCCAGGAGCTCTGTAAAGAGGTCGCGGTCGCGTACGCCGGCCACGCTGTCGCACTCCCGCTCTTTCCCCGGCGGGCACTGCTTGTCGCAGTCGGGTACATCGTTGGGGCAGATGGCCACCCGCAGGGCGTTAACGACGTCCGTGCTGCGCGGGAAGCTGATGTAGCTGGCCAGCGCCAGCCGGCGGTCAAGGTTGAGCTTTTTCATGGCGTCCAGGCAGGGCAGCATACCGCTGCGGAGCAGGGCATCGCCGACGAACTCCGGGTAGGCCTCCAGCCCCCATAATATCAGCGTGCCATCGAGCAGGGCCAGGGAGGCGCTGCCCGCTGGTAGGGCGGCGGCCAGTTGCGCCAGTTTTTGACATTCCTCGACGGAGCGCTTGGTCCCCAGCAGCGCGCCTTCTATCATTTGCTCTCGCCCGCCGCCGGGTGGGGTGATGACTATTTCATTATCCTCGCAATAAAGGCGGGGGTAGCTGGAAAGCGCGGCGTCCGGCCGGTGGCCGTAGGTAAGGGACGCCACGCCGATGTTTATCAGGAAGCAGCGCGCGGCGCGGTGGCGGTCGACGTCGATGTGGGAGCCGTCCGTGGCGATGACGGTGAAGTCGGCGGGGGTGGGGGGCAGGGGATAGCGCCGGTTCAGCCCTTCCGTAAGCTCGGCCACCAGCCAGGTGGTCTTACCGGCCCTGATTTTCTTCTGCAGAGCGTCCAGGTCGATGGCCGGGCTGCCGAGTGTATCCAGGGCGAAACGCAGTCGCTGCTCCCCGGCGGCGCGGCCGTCCTTTAGACCGGCAATCATGGCGCCCACCTGTACCGCCACTTTAGTCAAGTCGAGTGACAACCGTATACCCCCCTTTGGGTTTAGTATAGTGCAATAACAAAGCTAACTCAAGCTGTTGGGAACAAAAATTGTATATCACCAGGCAATATACTTGCCCAACTCCCTTTTCCTCTTTGAAAGAGGATTTTTTCAGGCACCTGAATGAACCTGTTTAACGAGTTAAATAAATGGGGTGAGGTGAGGAAATCGGTAGAACAACAAAACCGGATTATTACCCTTCTTTTAAAAGGCTCCGCGCTATCGTCATCCGCATTATCTCGGAGGTGCCCTCGTAAATTTCGGTGATTTTAGCGTCGCGGAAATAGCGCTCAACCGGATAGTCCCGGGTATAGCCATAGCCGCCGTGGATCTGGAGCGCCTTGCTGGTGACCATGCCGGAGACCTCGGTAGCGAAGACCTTGGCCATGGCGGCTTCCTTGATGAAGGGCCGGCCCCGGTCGCAGAGGAAGGCGGCGCGGAAAGCCAGCAGGCGGGCGGCGTCAATCTGTGTGGCCATATCGGCGAGCATCCACTGGACCGCCTGGAAGCTGGCGATGGGTTCCCCGAACTGCTGCCTTTCTTTGGCGTATTTCAAGGCGGCCTCGTAGGCTGCCCGCGAGATGCCGACCGCTTCGGCGCCGACGGTCACCCGGCTGATGTCGAGCGCGTCGAGGGCAATCCGCAGTCCCTGTCCTTCACTGCCGAGCCGGTTCTCCTCGGGCACGAAGCAATCCTGAAAGACAAGCTCGGTGGTGGCCAGGCCGCGCATGCCCATCTTATCTTCGCGCCGGCCCACGGCAATGCCCGGGCTGTCCATGTCCGTGACGAAGGCGGTTATCCCTTTTGACCCCAGGGCTTTATCGATGGTGGCGAACACCACCGCTATCCCCGCCCGGTAGCCGATGCTGACGAAGAGTTTATTGCCGTTGATGACATAGCCTCCCTCGCGGCGGGCGGCGGTGGTCGTCATGCTGGCGGGGTCGCTGCCGGCGC
This sequence comes from uncultured Dehalococcoidaceae bacterium, assembly GCA_964462865.1. GTDB lineage: Bacteria > Chloroflexota > Dehalococcoidia > Dehalococcoidales > RBG-16-60-22 > Fen-1077. The sequence goes on from CAYWZO010000026.1 coordinate 24,258, forward strand.
CGGCCTCGGTCAGGGCGAAACAGGCCATCTTTTCGCCGCTGGCGTGGGGCGGCAGGTACTTTTTCTTCAGCATCTCCGTTCCGTATTCCATGACCGGAACGATGGCCAGCGACAGGCTGATGCGCAGGTAGTTATCTATAGCGGCGGAGGCCCGCGCCAGCTCTTCGATGGCGAGGCACATTTCCACCAGGCCCTTGCCGCTGCCGCCGTACTTTTCCGGGATGGTCAGACCGAAGAGCCCCAGCGCCGCCATTTTCCGGAGCTCGGCGGCGGGGAACATTGAGTCCCGGTCGATGCGGGACGCCACCGGGACTATCTCTTTCTCGGCAAAGTCATGCAGGGTGGTCTGCAACATCTTTTGTTCTTCGGTCAGGTCAAAGTCCATGTCTACCTCTGTTTTTTATTTCTCAAGTTCTTTGGCCATGCGTCTGGTTATTTCGCGGGCGGCGCGCGACAGGCTCATTTGACCCCGGAGCAGCGCGTCGGTGAGTTTTTCCAGGTACCCGCCGCCGTCGAGGTTGTGGACCGTGTCTTTAACGAGGCCTTCCACGCTTTCGAGGAGTGCCAGCTTTACCCTTTCGCGGCGGCGCCGGGCCAGCTCGCCGCTGGTCTTTAGATACTCACGATGACTGAAAATGGCCGCGCTGAGCGCGTCCGTGCCTTTATCATTAACGGCCTCGGTCGGGACGACGGGCGGCGGCCAATCGCCGGGACGGCGTATTTTCATGGCGAACATGGATTCGAGGTCGGCTTTGAGGCGGTCGGCGCCTTCTCTATCGGCCTTGTTGACGGCGATAACGTCCGCCGCTTCCAGAATACCGGCCTTCATGGTCTGGATTTCATCGCCGGCGCCGGGGGCCAGCACCAGCAGGGTGGTGTCCGCCGCTTTGACGATGTCTATTTCCACCTGGCCCGAGCCGACCGTCTCCACCAGGATGATGTCCCTGCCCATCGCGTCCATGACCTGCACCGCGCCGAGGGCCGCCCTGGCCAGTCCCCCCGCCCAGCCCCGGGTAGCCAGGCTGCGGATAAAGACGGCTTTATCGACGCTGTGGCGCTGCATTCTGACCCTGTCCCCTAGGATAGCGCCGCCGGTCAGGGCGCTGGTGGGGTCGATGGCGATAACGCCGATGGTCAGGTTTTGCCGGCGGAAAAGGGCGATGAGGTTGTCCGCGAGCGTGCTCTTGCCGACGCCGGGCGCGCCGGTGACGCCGAGGATGTACGCCTTGCCCGTGCCGGGGTAAAGGCTCTCCATCTCTTTAGCGGCTTCCGGCGCCCCGTCCTCGATGAGGCTGATAAGGCGGGCGGCGGCCGGGACATCACCTTTCAAGACTTCAGCGGCGAGGCTCATGGTAAATAAAAGTATAGCAGATACGGAAGAGGAGTGCATTTGAAAAAACATTGTCATTCCCACGAAAGCGGGAATCCAGTTAATCACCAAGCATTTTGATGATATATTTTGCGAGGCTATCGGTTATTTCGCGGTGTCTCGGAACGGGCTGAGATATTTTAGTGTTCGGGTTTTGATACCAATCGTGCCGGTGACCGTGACGGATAAAAACACACCCCATATTCTCTATTTTCCTGATAAGGTCAGCGCGTTTCATCCCACCACCAGTTCCCCATACCTGCGGGCATTAGGTACCTTTCCCGTGTTGAGGTCCTGGTACAAATCCTTGAGATTTTCTTTGAGTTCATCCAGACTTGTGCCCTGTGTCCGGTAGTCGGGAAATTCTTCCAGCCAGCCGACCCATATATCGTTTTCTTGGTAATAGCCGAATTTTATTTTTTCCATTTTTAACTCCGATATAGACTGACGGTAATTAATTGAGCAAATATATTATAGCAGATAATCGCTAGAAATATTTATAAATAATACTATATAATATTATATTTCGTTCTAGTTCATTATGAAATGTGTTTATTACTTAAATATATATATCTAAAAAAATTTGGTTGTAATAATCTGGGATATCGTAAAAAGGATGATACGTGGGAATTAGAATTATTGATATTGTTATATATGCTGCAGTTATTTTGGCCTTTGTTTTCATTTCGGTCTTTATTGTATCCGGGCTTACACAAGGTTGGAAACGTGCGTTTCCCTCTGCCTTTACAGCTCGGTGGGTGGATTTATGTGGTGATATTGTTTTTATTAATAGCTTTGATAATTGGTATTTTAAGAGATTGTATTTTTCGTTGAAAAGAGCTGCAGATAAAGCTACCTGTTCCTCAACCTGCCTAAGTGCTATTTAATTAAACAAATCCCCCTCCTTTTGGGGGAGGGGGATAAAGTTGTTCTGGATACCGGCTTTCGCCGGTATGGTATTTTTATTACGGTTTCCCGTACATCGCCCGGATATCTTTCTTGACGAGCTTGCCCATGGGGTTGCGGGGCAGGTCGTCCACGAAGGCCACCGTGCGCGGGCGCTTGAAGCTGGCCAGCTTCTGCCGGCAGAGCTCCATAATCTCGTTTTCCACTTCCTTGGACTTTTCCACGCCCTTCTTTAAAATCACTACCGCGCGCGGCTCCTCGCCCCAGGTCTCGTCCGGGACGCCGATGACCGCCACGTCCTCCACTTTCGGGTGCTCGCGGATAACGTTCTCCAGCTCTTCGGGCGATATATTCTCGCCCGCCCGGATGATGATATCGCTGGAGCGCCCTGACAGGAAGTAGTAGCCGTCCTCGTCCACATAGCCCACGTCGCCGGTGTGCACCCAG
>CAYWZO010000027.1:0-25887 GCA_964462865.1 uncultured Dehalococcoidaceae bacterium
CGACACGCGGTTTAGGAAACCGCTGCTCTATCCTTCTGAGCTACAGGGGCTCACGCCTAATTTTATCAACTCGCCAGGGCAACTGCAACCGTTGCCTGTGGTTATTGTATCAGCCCGCGCGACTTTAAATCGGCGGCGATATCGGCCAAATCAAGCTCTTTAAGAGTCTTCTCTGTCGGCAGGCCGCTCGCGATGTCCCAGCCCCGCAACTGGTAGTACTCGCTTTTCAGGTCTTCGAAGTCTTTTCTATCGATGCGTGCGCCCTGGCGCGATACGATTTCCCCGTTCTTACCCGGCACGATGCAGTCCGGGTTGAAAAACACACCCTGCAGCGGCCCGTCATGGAGATAATCGAGCAGCCTGTCCGCGTCCCTCCCTCCACGGCCCTGCCGGGCGAAGATGGCCCTATGTAAATTGAAGACCCTCTCCCCGAGGCGGTCCAGCCCGTCCTTGTCTATCTCCCGGCCGGTGATGGCGGAGATGACCTGGCTCTCCAGGGTGGGGTCGCCGGTGTGGTCTTCCGCGAACCTGACCCATATCACCGGCCAGAGAAAATCGCAGAGGATGGAGCTTTCCTTGGCGTAGGCGCGGTCCTGGATTTTCTTCGCGGCCAGGGCCTTGCCCTCGTAGTTGGAGAAGTCAGCCGCCTTAACGCCGCCCCAGAAATTCCTGGCGATATTGATAAAGTCACTGGTAGTCAGAAATGCCCCCTCCACCCCTTTTACCTTGTTGCGCCACAGCCACAGCGCGTGGGTGAGCTCGTGGACCTGGTTAATCGGCCGCCGCGGCTCGGTGGCGTAGAGCAAAGCATTGGTCAGCACCAGCCGCGGGTCATAGTCCTTGGTCTCGCTGGCGCGGGTCAGGACGCTCGTTCTGGCTATCTCCAGCGCCCTCTCGCCAATCTGTGCGGCGGCCTTCAGGGTACCCTGCGCCAGCACATCGCCGAAGCCCTCACGGAGGGCTATTTGCCTCGTCAGCGTTTCGATGAATACGGCACTGCCTATCCCGGAAAGCGTCAGTCCGGTGGTCTTCTCGTCCAGGATGCCTTCTTTGTAACAGGCGGCCAGCCATTCCATCAGGGGCTGCATGACGGTGGTGTCCAGCCCGTAGCGGTCGCAAAGCCGGCTGGCAAGCAGCGCCGTTTCCTGCCAGTCAGCCTCATGCCGGCTGGCTGCCATGCCCCAGTAAACGTGCACCGCCTGGCAGAAGAACTTATAGCGCCGGCCCCCGGACTCATACGCTTTCCTGAAACAGCCGCTGGCGCAGCCGTAGCAGGGGCGGAGGCGGGTCTTGCCGGGGATATCTTCGAGCCAGTTTTTCCAGGTACCTTTCCTGATTTTCAGGAGGTGTTGGGTAATCTTTGCCAACCGGGCGGGGTCAGCGGCTACCGGCCTTTGCTTACCGGCGGTGACGATGGCCTTGAGGTTTTTCGAGCCCATCACGCTGCCGAGGCCGCTGGCCCCGGAGGCGCCGTCATCGGCGAGCATGGTGCCGAAGGCGACCAGATTTTCTGCCGCCGGGCCGATGGTCAGAACACTCGTGTCTTTGCCGTATGTTTCCTTGAGAGTATCGGCTACCTGGAAAGAAGATTTTCCCCACAACGCGGTGGCGTCCTTTATCTCTACGGCGCCGTCCCGGATATAGAGATAGACAGGCCTTGCGGCCTTACCCTGCACAACCAGGCCGTCATAGCCGGCGGACTTCAGCCGCGAGCCCCAGCGGTCACCCAGGTTAGCGTAGGAAAAGACCTCCGGGTCGGTAATGGCCGTTTTCCCGCAGACCTGCCAGCGGCCGCCGGCCAGCCCGGGAAAACCGGCTGCCGGGCCGGTGATGTAGACCAGGCAGTTTTCCGGGTCATAGGCGCGTACTGGTGGGGGCACCAGGTCCCAGTACAGCTTGGCCGCGATGCCGCGCCCGCCCAGGAACCGGTCGGCGTAAGGCGCGGTAGGCAGCCTGGTAATCTCTCCGCCGGACAGGTCAACTTTCAGGATTTCGCCGGCATATCCGAAATCGGCCAGGGGTCTTTTTCGCATATTCGTTAGAAACGAGATATATTATTTCCCCTCTCATCGAAGAGGCTCTGTATCAAATGTCATTCTGAGGAGCGAAGCGACGAAGAATCTCAGGGCAAGGCGTGGCACCGTACGCATAAACCCCACCACTCCGAGGCCCTTCGCGGAGTTTATCCTGAGGGTAACCGAAGGGCTCAGGGTGACATTAAGCGGCACTTTTAATACAACACCCATCGAGGGAGATGGGACTGTTGTATTATCGTTTAGTCGTTTCTTTTACCGGTCAATGAGACCGCCATGCAGACGTAAGGTTTTTCGATTTTCTTCGTCACAATCGGGCAGTGATAAAGTCCTTTCGGCGCTATCAGGACAGCAGGTTTATCGAAGGTGTATTTCTCTTCCTTGCCCTCCTCACCGATGGATATCTCCACCTCGGCGCCCAGCTCGTCCAGGTGATAAGGGTCCGAGCCAATAAAGTACACGGCTTCATCGTACTTGTGGACGTGGGGCCTGGTGGACATCCCGGTGATGCCGGTCTTGTAGGCACAGGCGTAAATAACGTTGAGGCTTAAGCCCCCCAGGATATCACCACCCGTGGCGAATAGCGCACCCTCTTTAGTCTTGCGGAAGGGTATCGTCACCAGGTTCTTCGCGTATTTATTGCCGGCCATCTTGCTCCTTTTCTTTTGTAGATACATTGACTTTGTCATTCTGAACCCGAACGCAGTGAAGGGGAAGAATCCGTTCTGTATCTTCAGGGGCGGCTGGCTTCGGGTTTCGCCCCAGGAATGACAGCATCCTATTTTTCTATTTTCTTTTTTAAATCTTCCTTGAGTCTGTTTACACGTTTGCGGTGGGCCGGGCCGCCGGGCGGCGGGGGCGGGTTGGGGTCCCAGCGCATTTCCTTGAGGTTTTCCAGCATGGTGGGCAGTTGCTGGAAAGGCACTGATATAACAAAGAGGCCAGGCGGAAAGATGTCCATGGCATTTACGCCCAGTCCCAGGCCGGTGACGAAGTAGTTCAGCTCGCCGCTGACGACGGGGTAGATGTAAATCCAGGCGCAGGCCACCACCGGCGTGACCTTGCTGACGTAAGGCTGGCCCGTGGAATAGTTGACTGACCTCAACAGCACCGGCGCCTGCTGGATATTGGCGGTGATAATCAGCACATCCGGGTCGAAGGTCATCTTGTCCAGCGGCGCGAAGGCGACGTATTGCACCGAGCCCTTCGGCAGCCTGGGCAGGTACTGGTACATCGCCCGGCAGGAACTGTTGTCTTTAAAAAGCCCCTCCTCCCCGCCGAAAATGCCGCTGATCAGCACGGGCTCCGGCTCGGCCATGCCGAGGATAGCTTGCTCCACGCCCACGCAGACCCACTGCTCCGGGCCCACGTAAAACGCATCGTTATCCTGGGCTTCTTTGAGCATCTCGCAGAAATTCAGCTCCTTGGCCAGCTTTTTCATGCCCTCCGGCCGTGTGATGAGGAACTTGACGCCAACGGGCTTCCTTTCCAGTTGGAACTTATCCAGTATCGAATAGTCGCGTGGTGACAGGCTCATGGGTTCCTCCTTGCTTGCTTAGGATTCTTTCACCAGCTCTTCGCGGATACGCTGCATCTTCTTCTTGTGGGCTTCCGGCCCTATGGTGTAGGATTCGGGCACCCATTCCATCTCGGCCAGGTTTTTCAGCACGCCGGCGAGCCGCTCCCAGGGGATAGTCAGGAGGATGCGGTTTTCCGGGAAAAGCAGCCGCGCCTTCATCCCGAAGCCGAAGCCGGTGACCGTGAAATTGATTTCGCCGTTGAGATAGGGGTAGAGGTAAATCCAGGCGCAGCCTGCCACCGTTGTCCCCCTGGCCTTCCATACCTCGCCGGTGGTGTAAGACCAGGCACGGATGAATATTTCCGCCTGGCTGTTGTTGGCCATGATTATTAAAATGTCCGGCTCAAAAGTCATCTTGTCCAGGGGCGCGAAGGCGAGATAGTTGATGGATTTTTTAGGGAGCCTGGGGAGGTACTGGTAAACCCTTCGGTTGGCGCGGTCTTCTTTAAAGACCCCCAGTTTGGGCCCGATCCGTCCGCTTTCGTATCTCGGGTCTCCCTCCGTCATGCCGAGCAGAATCGCCCCGATGCAGGTAAAATCGTCTTTAGTGACGTAAAAAGCTTTACCGTTCTGGGCTTCGACGAGCATTTCGCAGAAGTCAAACTGTTTTTCCGGCCTCGGCAGACCTTCCGGTTTGACGGCCAGGAACTTCACGCCTACGGGCGGCCTTTCGAAGTCGAACTTCTCCAAGATAGCATACTCTTCCGGGAATTTACTCATGTTGCCTCCTTCCAAGTGATATTATTAACTAGCTCTAAGGTAATAATAGGACGGTTCTTCCAGATGTTCAAGTCGGTTACGGGATACCCGACAGCAACCGCTCCAGGGCCAGGGCCACGCCGTCGTCATCGTTGCTGGCGGTGCAGTATTCGGTGATAGCTTTCACCTCGGGAACGGCGTTGGCCATGGCTATCGATGTACCACACGCTCTCATCATTTCTAAATCAGGGATATCGTCGCCGAGGCGGCGGCGTACGCTGCGGGCGGGGCGGGCGGTGGCGATAATTACCGGAATGCCCCGGGCCAGGCACTTTTCCAGGGCGCGGCGGTTGCGCTCCGATATCTGCACCCGGCTGTTCAGCAGCGTGCCGTCGAGGTCAAGGGCGATAGCGCCGGGCGCGCGCCGGAAAACGGGCAAACCTGCTGGATTATCGCTTTGTTTCATCGTTTTATACCATTGGTCTGGCCGGATTATGGCGATTCGATATACTCCTTGACCGCTGCCAGGCTGTAAGCGGCACGCCTCCCGGGGCACTTTAACATGGTGCAAAGCCGGCAACTGACGAAGCCCGTCTCGTTGGGGAAGAGTATCCCCGAGTGGGACTTGGTCGGTTTAAGGGAGCCGCCCGTGGTGAGCGATACCCCTATCCGCGCCGCGGCGTCGCCGAAGAGGGAGAAGAGCGGCTTCTGCTGGGATATAGGGAAGTCATCGAACTCGCCGGGGTTCAGGGCCGCCGCGCCGTTCAGGGAATGTTTGGTTTTAATGTAATCGGTCAGGTATTCCGAGGCGCTGAAGAGTATCACCATTTTTATCAGGTCCAGGGTGTACTGCCGCATCAGGTCGCCCCTCGCCACGGGTATTGCCTCCAGTTCCTGCCCCGCCGTGGCGATGAGGGGATAAACGACGGGCTGGCCTTCCAGGCATCTGCTCAACGCCCGGCTGGTAAAGAACACACCGTCGATGGCCACCGTGCTTCTATCGATAACTTTGGCGTGGGAGACGCGGTAGACGGCCTTCGGGCGGGCTACGGCCAGCGCCTCCTCGGCCAGTTCGGTGGTCATCTTCTCCAGGCGGCCGTTGCCGGGCCTCAATCTCAAGCGCTTGAGGACCTGGGCGGTATCCAGTTTGACAGGTACGGGCACCTCGTAAATCTGATTATTTTCTGATTTTACCAATGAAAGTCCGCTCCGGGCGCCACACGCCCACCGCTTTGAGGATAGACTATCAATATCAGAGTGTCAATAACGTATATCAAAGCCCTAGTCCAGGCAGTACATGGCTATCAAAAACCCCGCCAAGGAGAGGAAGGCGATGGGCGGCAGGGCGGGCATGGGCTTGCCCTTGAGCCAGAACATCTGAATCAGGAAGGCGCCGATGAGCCCCGCCAGGGCGAACGCCCCCACGATGACCGCGCCGGAAAGGTCGAACTCGAAGAAGACGGCCACGGATAGCATCAGGGGGAAGCCGATGTCCCCGCCCCCCAGCACGGCGTATTCCCGCTCCTCGGAGGCTTTCTCTTTAAGCTCGCCGAAGCGTACCATGTCCAGACTGTATTTCCAGTCTTTCAGCTTTTTTGGGAAGATGAAGGCGGGCAGCGACGCCGTCTCGGAAAGCCGGTCGGCCATCCACACCATGAAGCCGAAGCGCACCGCCAGGAGGTCATAGACGGCGATAATAAGCATGAAAATCATGAAAGTCCACGGCGAAAAGAGGAACCCGAAAACGGAGCCGGCCCCGGCCAGGGCGATAAGCAGCAGCAGGTCGTGCAACCATATCCTGGCCCAGAAAAGCCAGGCCAGGCCGGCGGCCGCCGCCAGGGCGTAATCCACCGCCGTGGGCGCCGGCAACCGGATAAAGACGAGCCAGAATACGCCCCAGGCGAACATCAGCGCAAAGAGGATTTTAAAAAAGTACTTTAACCACTTGAGGGGGATAAAGAAAAGGACGATAGCCATTACCGCCACCACCCCGAAAAAGTAAAGTGTCACCGGCGCGAGCGAAACATCCGGCGAGATTATCTCGTTTTCCGTGAAAAACAGCCTTTCACGGACGGCCACGTAAAGCGTCAGCGCCAAGGCTGCCGCCATCACCAGGCTGCTCCAGAAGATAGGGGATATCTTGGATTTCATGATATTTTAAGGGTTAAAGACTGTCTTTCAATTATAGATAAAGAGCGGTTTAAAAGCAATTTGTTTTCTCAACTGGTCTGGGTGTATTGACATTTCACCATATAATTGGTACAATGCTAATAATTGGTATATTACTAAATATTAATGATATACTAATATTACGTTCTTAACTTATGTTATCGGGAGGGATGCAGTCTATGGCCAGAATTAGCCGTAAAGAAATGGTTGATGATGTGCTGAAGCTCGCTGCCGGGTTGTTCCGGGTCACGCTGCCCGGTGTGCCGAGGGAAATACTCGATTTGGATGTTACCATGCCCCAGCTGAAAATCATGTTCCTCCTCTTCGTGGACGGTTCCAAGCGGATGAGCGACCTGGCCGCGGACCTGGGCGTTACCCTGGCTACCGCTTCCGGGTTAGTCGACCGGCTGGTCGAGCGGGATATTGTGGTCCGGGAGAGCCAGCCGGATGACCGCCGGGTGGTCCTCTGCCGCCTTTCTACGTCCGGCCAGGGGGCCATCAGACGCATCTGGGAATCAGCCGAAAACCGGCTGCGCGCCCTTCTCCAGACCCTGGATGCTAATAACCTGAAGGCCATCGCCGGGCCGCTGGAAGCCATGCTTGCATCGGCTGAAAGAGAAAATAAGGCAAGACCATCGCTGGTTTAGAAGACAATATTTTGGATGGTGAGTTTGGTGAGGAAGTATCGTTTGTGTCCTAACTGCGGGCATGCCGTTTTCGGCACCAGATGTAAACGGTGCCACTATATATTGACTGCCGATAAACCTTCTGAAAATGGAGAAACCGGGAGGCCAACACCCCGGGTTACCGAGACCGCCCGGCAAAGCGCCACGGAACCTGCTGCGCAAACTCAATCTGAAGCGTCTCCAAAATCAACCATGATGGTCGTCATTGATGCCCAGTAAAAAGCGGCCCGGATATTACAGGAGGCGAAAAAGGCCTCCAGGGGGCTGACATTTAAAGAAAAAATTGAAGCCCGGGTGCTGTAAAAAGTAACCGATGCCGGCTATAAAGATTATCAGGTCTGGCACGGGTCCGGACTTGATAACCAGGCCCGGGAAATAACAGATACAAGAGGTTTACATGTTCAGTAAAATTGGTAGTTTTGCCGTGAAGTTCAGGTTCTGGATACTCGCCGTCTGGGTAGCGGCCGCCGCACTGATGTTCCTGTTTGCCCCCTCCTTGAGTGAGGTGGGCAGCATGAAGGAGTCCGATTTCCTCCCGAAGGATAGCGAATCAATGCATGCCAGCGAACTTCTGGTAAAATATTTTCCAGGAAATATCGCCGCTTCCACGGTCAGCCTTATCTTTTTCAATCCTGACGGGATTGATAATAACGACCTGTCCTATGCCCGCGAGGTAAAAGACTGGCTGGATTCCGGGCAAACCTCATTTAAAGTGGCCAGTGTCACCTCGGTCTTCGATAGTCCGCAGCTCGAAGCCACCTTTTTCAGCCCGGACCGGACGACCATGCTGATGAGCGTCGGCCTGCAGCAGCCGGCTTTCGATGCCAAGTCAATCGCCACCACCGGTGAGATACGAGACTACCTGAAATCGACTCCGGAAGGACTGGAGATATATGTGTCCGGGCAGGTAGGTATTTACGGCGATATGTTCGAAGCGCTTAATAAGAGCATCGACATGACCACCCTGGTTACGGTGATACTGATTATCGTGCTGCTTATCGTCATCTACCGCTCCCCGATAGCCGCACTCGTGCCGCTGATAACGATAGGTATCGCTTTCCTGGTGGCGCGCGGCGCCGTCGGCCTTATCGGCCAGTCCGGTGTCTCTATCTGGTCCCAGCTTGATGTCTTCCTTATTGTCCTGGTCTTCGGCATCGGCACGGACTACTGTCTCTTCCTGATATCGCGTTTCCGCGAGGAACTGGGACGGCATGATAGCCGCACCGAGGCCATGAAGGCCACCGTCGGCAGAATTGGCGCGGTGATTACCGCCAGCGCTTTTGCCGTTATCGTCGGGCTTTCCGGTATGTTCGTGGCGCGCTATCAAATGATTAAGACCATGGGCCCGATGATGGGGCTGGCCATCTTTCTCACGCTGCTGGCGGCCCTCACCCTGACGCCGGCGCTGGCATCGGTCTTCGGGCGGAAGCTCTTCTGGCCGCGCCATGAAGAACTGCGTACGGACACAGAAGTAAAAAAGTCCGGTTTCTGGACGAAGATAGCCGGCTTCTCGACGGGCCGGCCGGTCATCGTCGGGGGCATTTTGATAGTACTCCTGCTGCTGCCGTATTTTGCCATGCCGCAGTTGCACCGCTCCTTTGACCAGCTTACGGAGATTCCGCCCGATGCGGAGTCCGTAGCCGGTTTCAGGATACTCGAGGAGCACTATGACATCGGTGAGATGGACCCCTTGACGGCTGTTATCGTGGCCCCGAACGGTAAAAACCTCACCGACCCCGATGCCCTCGCGGCGCTCTCCAAAATCAGCACCGACCTCCGCGCCGTCGCGGGCGTGGTGAAGGTACAGAGCGCGGTGCAACCCGAAGGGACCGGGCAGACCCCGGAGCAGATGACCGTCTCCGGCCAGCTTACCGCGATAATCGACTCTCTCAATTCTTCTTCCGGCCAGTCAGGCACTGATCCCTCCGCTTTATTAAGCCCTGAATTCACAGAGAGTTTCAACGGCATAGGCGTTTATCTCGATGAGCTATCGCAGAACTTCGCCTGGGTAAAGAGCGAAGCGAGCTACCGGGCGCTCCTGGCCGATTTGCAGGCCATCAACAAGACCATCGACGACATTAAAGCCGGAGCGCTGGTGGAAAACCAGCTCCGCAACTTGAGTGCCCAGGTCGGCAAAACGGCTCAAGCCCTGGCAGCCCCCGGAGCGACTCTGACACCTGAAGCCATCGGCCTTCTTACGGTATTAAAAGGCTATCTTGACGAGCTGGCTGCCCAGTATCCCGCCGTTAAAGCCTCACCGGACTATCAAAACGCCTACGCCGTCGTCAGCAATATCGGCAAGGCACTCATTTCGTCACAACCGCCCGCCATGCTGCCGCCGGAGGTTCAGGAGGTGATGGCTTCGTTGCCAAAGTATCTCCAGCAGGTTGCCGCCAGCCTAGATGGGCTGGCGGGTACCTTTAAGGGCCAGAACGCCATGCTCTTTTCCACCGCGCTGGCCAGCGCCTCTTCGGGCAGCTCACCGGCAGAACTATTGAAATCGCAGTTTGTCACGCTACAGGCTGACCTTGAAACATTGAATGCCAGATTCCAGGCAAATGGCAACCCTGTTTTTTACTCCCCTTCCTTGGTGGCGTCTTCTTCCCAGCTTAAAGGAGTTATGGACATGTTTTTCAGCCCGGACGGTCGGGCGACCAGACTGTATATCGTCCTCGATACTTATCCGCAGTCGGAGAACGCTCTGAATACCGTTATTCGAACCAGGGAGTCCCTTAAATCCAGCCTCGGAAGCACCACGCTTGACCGGGCCGAGGCGGCCATCGGCGGCACTTCCGCCGTGCTTTCCGACGTACGCCGGACGCTGGATAAGGACTTCAACATCGTCATGCTGGTGGTCATCGGTGCCATTTTTGTGGTGCTTGTCCTACTGCTGAAGAGCCTGGTGGCGCCGGTCTATCTCCTCATGACTGTTCTGCTAAGCTACGGGACCACGCTGGGCATTATCAGCTGGATATTCCAGAGCGTCCTGGGCCAGGCAGGCGTTAGCTTTATGATACCTATCGTCCTCTTCGTCTTGCTGGTGGCGCTCGGGTCGGACTATAACATCTTTCTCATGTCAAGGGTCAGAGAGGAGTCAGCGATGCGCGTTACCCGCGAAGGCGCCCGGCTGGCCGCCATCGTTACCGGAGGGGTGATTACCGCCTGCGGCATCATCCTGGCGGGGACCTTCGCCACGCTGGTGATAACCCCCATCAACACGATGATACAGCTCGGCAGCGCCGTGGCCATCGGCGTTTTCATTGATACTTTCCTGGTGCGCGCTCTGCTCGTGCCGGCCATCGCCAGCCTGCTGGGCCGCTGGAACTGGTGGCCCGGTAAGCACAGTAAATAGATTTTGTTAACTTCTGGTGGCTGCGGCAAACATAAGGAGACATTATTTAGTGGTGGAGCCGGGGTATCAATGGGCAGAATTTATAATAGGAAGCCCGATGTCAGCAAGGAGAGAAAAGTGCTTATTGGGGCTTCAGCGCGGAAGCTACTCCGGGGATAAATTTATTTGTTAGAGCTTACGTCTGTTACCATGCTGGCTACTCAAGGTTCTGGTACGTGCTTTGCGTAACCGGCTGGTAACTATCTTCTCTTTGGTTAGAATGAGTACGTAAGTGATAACCGTTAAAGCTATTTCTCGGGTTCAGGTAAATAGCCGTAAAGTCTATCTCCGATATCATTAGGGTCGAGCAGTTCCTTGATTTTACGCTGAAGATGGAAAAGGACCGGCTGGCTTGACTGCGCGTATCCCCGGTGAAGCTGTTCATCAGTCATGCCGATTTGAAGAAAGGGCACCGCATGGCCGCCAGGAAAGCCGTGTTCAACAGCTTCTTTGACAGAATCTTGCATGTGCTTTATTACTGCCTTCACCGATTCCCTGTCGGACGGGTCGTAAGAGACAAACTGCTCGAAGCCGGTGATGCCCCCACCCCCGATGGAGCTCCCGCTCCCCATCATAGAGTCGCCACCGGACTGCACCAACAAGCCCGGCTCCTGGTCACGGTACAATCCCGCTTCGGCCACCGGCCGATATTGAATAACATAGTCCGGAGGCCCTGATTGCATCCAGGTGCCAAGGTAGCCCCCGGCATAGACATGGTTCAGATGTTTGTGGCTCAACCGGTGCAGGTATAAAAAGGTGAATTCGGACATATCCGGCTCGGACATTCTGGCCACTTTCCAACCCCCGGTTTCAACCAGTATCTGGTCTAAGACCCTGTCCTGATATTCAATGTCTCTTTGAGAGCGGCCCGCCAGGACAAGCTGGAAAGAACATCTCAACTCTTCTATCAGTTTCTTTACTTCCGGCTTGCGGGCGATTTCCTCAATGTCACCGAGTGTTTTCGTCGGGTCGTTATACATGAGCCAGAAGGCCGGGCCCAGATCGGCGCCCAGCATGTTAAATTGCCGGTGAAATATATAGCCTATTTCATTGTCGTATATTTTAAAATAAGCTTCAGCGAAGGCCGGCCATGATTTAAATGCCAGGGTATATGCCCTGAAATTGTCCGGTATCGGCGTACGGTAGGCCGGTACCGTGCCCTCGACGGGTAACCGGGGCGGTCCGGGCCAGTGGGTCACCTTGATGGCGCACTTGGTATACACCCCCATCCCTCCCCTGGACCCTCTGGTTCCCCGGCAAATGCCCCTTAGACTCGGCCCTGGCCCCTCGCCGCAGAACCAGCCAGCGCCGGAACCTAACGACCCCGTCCTCACGATATCACCGGTGGGTGTTACCCATTCCATTCCCAGCAGATTTTCAGAATTATGGCCCATCCAGAAAGAATTCGGCCCGGGCCCGCTGTAAGCACAGGCACTGGCCAGGGGAGAAGTTGACGCGCCAGCGCCTATGATGTTGAGGTTCAGACCCACTTTCATGAGTTCAGCCTGGAGGGTGGCGCATATCACGTATGGTTCGATAACGGCGAACATGTTCTTCTCGTCTATTTCCAGGATGCGGCCCATCCGTCTGAGGTCGAGCTGGATGGTGTCCTCTCCATCTTTCTGGGGGGCGGCGTAGAAATACCAGCCCGTAGAATAGGGTTTGACCTTTACCTTATACCGATTGCAAATTCTGACGATAGCCTGGACCTCCTCGGTGCTCCCCGGCATCAGGGCCGCCACCGGTCTCGGCATGAAATGGCTCTGGTCAGGGCGGGCGGTCTCGGCCAGCCACTGAAAAGCGTAGGAATCTAACAGCGCCGGGTCATCCGAAATATTCTCCGGCCCGACGGCGTCCTCCAGTGCCCGATATGCCTCTCTGGATAGCGCCAATCTCAAACTCCTTCTAAATCAGATTGCCTTGGCCACGAGTTCGAGGACATCGTAGACCTTCATGGGGGCACGATTCGCTTTAATAGCATCGAGGAAATTCCTTTCGCACCCCGGGCAGGCGCTTACTATAGCCTCTGCCCCGGTGGAGCGTGCTTCTTCAATCCTCTCACCGGCAGTCCACGCGGCAAAGTCGGGATAGGCTTCCATTACCCCACCCCCAGCCCCGCAACACCAGGCGTATTCCCTGATTCTTTCCATCTCCACCAGTTCTAAGCCAGGAATATTATGAAGTACATCTCTTGGCGCCTGGTAAATGCCCCGGGCCCCGTTATATCTCGGTTTTCGGGGTTCATATACCACCATCTGGCCTCTGATTTTCTTCTCTTTACCCTGCCACGGTAGGTATGGTTCTCCCTGCCTTCCCAGGTGGCAGGGGTCATGATAGGTGACCTTCATGGATACGGGCCTGCTCAATTTTATCTTGCCCTGTTTGATGCAGCGGTCGACGAACTCCACCATGTGGAGGACCTCAAAGTCGGAGCCTGCCTCGGGATAGAGGCGTTTGAAGGCGTGGTAACAATCGGCGCAGGCGGTGATTATCGTTTTTACGCCTCTACTCGCCCAGGCCTTCATATTTTTTTCAGCACATCTTACAAAGTCCTCGCGGTATCCCATCTGGTAAGCCCGCCCCCCGCAACAGATTTCGTCTTCCCCCATGATGCCAAAATCGATTCCAGCTTTGCCCAACAGATTTATCGCTGTTCTGACTACCGGCCACAGTTCTTCGTCATAGCTTAGTCGGCAGCCAGCATGGAAGACGACCGCAGCCTTTTCCCTGTTGAGGTTTTTTACTGCCAGACCTTCGGCCCATCTGCCCCGTCCCGCATCGGGTTTCAGCATCATGTTGTTTCCCTGGCGCAGGCCTTCGATTACGGCCATGTGCCGGGGAAGGACCTGGCCGTCCTCGACCAGTTTGAACCGGAGTTCTTGCATCGCCCGCAACGGCTCCATGTCGTACCGGCAGACCTTGCAGGCGACATCACAGTTCCCGCAGAGCAGACAGTTATAAACGATATCCACAAATCGCTCGGTACAGGTGCTCCGGCCCTCCAGAAGCGATAATGCGGCGGACAATCTACCCCCGGCTGAATAAGGCTGGAACCGGTTGTATTCTACGCTGGGGCACCCTTTGGCGAACCTCAAACTCTTCACCTGGTCAAACGGAATCCATTTACAGTAGGAACAGCGGGTGCACCTTAGCATATCAGCTTTGTAGTCTTCCAGCGCCATTTTCAATACCTCTACTACCGCCTATCTGCCTGAAAACACAGCTTGCCCGGGTTCAATACGTCGTTGGGGTCCAAAATCTCCTTAACCCCTTTGAGCAGGAGCGTGCTTCGGGTATCCCGGCGGTACGCCATGTCCGCCCAAATTCCGTAAGGCCGGGAGAAATAAGCTCCCTGTGTTATCAGCTCTTCACTGGCCCGGGTGAAAAGCTCTTTAACCCGGGTCACTTCCGTCCTTTCGGCGGGATTAAAGGGGAGACTGAATTCGCAGTGACAGGCCACGCCCTGGTGCTGGGGCTGGAGGTAGACCCCTAAATCTGAACGTGAGTATTTCGCTTTTTCAGCCAGCGCATACATCGTCTTAATGAATCCGGGCGTTTTATCAAGCGTAGTCAGAAAGAAGATATCCTGACAGCCGCCCTTGGAGACGAGTTTCCAGTATGGTTCACGCGACGGTCGTAGCAATATATCCAGCACCTGCCCGCTCTTCGCCCCCGGAATGTCCGGAACAAGGTCAAGGCCAAATTGCCGGGTGATATCCCTGATGTCCTTCTCTTGAACTTCGACTCTCTCTTCAGGAAATATATCGCGTCCGGCTATGCCGATGAAGATAATCCACGGTGGCAGTAGCTCACGAAGTGTCCTTATTTCATCGGCTTTTTCACCAAGAACGCAGGCTAAATTGGAGTTATTCAACAGCAGAAACTCATCGCCCAGGCGGAGCCGCAAAAGTGTATAAGCGCAATCAATCAGGCGTTCGAGATTATCTGCCGGTATGAAAAACCCCCGGCTGACTTTGGGCAATATCTCACATTTTACCGAAGCCCAGGTAACGAGGCCCATACTCCCCTGGGCGGCTGAAACGAGTCTATACCAGTCGGTATCATACGGCCCTTTGGGGTCAATCTGGACTAAACCTTTTTCCCACTGCTTCTCCAATGAGTGAGGGAGCACTCCCGCTTCACCGGTCCAGATTACCTCACCATTTCCCCAGACCACCTCAAGGCATCGCAGCGGCTCCATCAACGACCACTGGTACTTGGGGGCTATAATAGGTTGCCTTTCCAGAAGACTGGCTATTACCGATTTATTGGCTCGCGGGAGGAGCGGCGTGGAGACGCGCAGGCCTTCCCTGGCCAGTTCCGGTTGGAGCTGGCCGTAGGTTGCCCCCGGCTCGATCAAAGCCATCCGGTTTTTACGGTCAATTCTTACTATCCGCTTCATGCCGCTCATATCCACCATGACTGCCCCGGCGGCACCCGGTACGGTATCGCCATGGAAATGCGGCGGGCCGGAGCTTACCGGCACCAGCGGTGTGCGTGTCTGGTTGGCCCAGTTGACTATTCCCCGCACCTCCTCGGCGTTCTGGGGCTTTGCCACGAACCAAGGCTTCATGGGTAGGGCAAAGCTCTGGTCCCGCGCGTAGGTCTCCAGGGTCTCCGGGGCATCCAGGATATTACTCTGACCGACTATTTCCGCCAGTTTCCCTTTCTTGCTGTTCACTGCTTCTTCCCTTTTGATTTACCGTATCGCTCCATTGTTCCGGTCAGCCCGGATTTCTGCCGGCAGGACTTACAAAAGAATAGTGTCCACGTTTTGACTCGTGGTCAACTGTACCTCTACGATTTTTCTGGGGTATGTCCGATAGTCAATTTCGAGGCGGTAGTCCCCGCTATTTTCTCCCAGGTTATCGAATTTAAAATCTCCATAGTTGTCAGCGGCGGTTTCACCGACTTTCTCTGATGCCCTGTATAAAGTCACCCTGGCGCCATCAGCACAGTCGATAATGCCATCTTTCTGAAAAGCCACACTTCCGGCGATGAAGCACTTCAGATAACGATAGAGATTCCGGTAATATACCCTGGGCAGAGTCTTGTATTCAGGATGGAGAACCTCCAAATTCTCCTGTTTGACGATTTGAGACATCTGGGAATCCGTAACATTCATAATGCGCATCGCACCGGTAGGGCACGCCTGGACACACCTTGGTTCCTGCCATCCTTCAGCCAGTAAATGAGCGCACAGGGTACATTTCTGGGGCACCTCTCTTTCCTCGTTCCACCAGATTGCCCCGTACGGGCAGCTGTTCACGATATCCCTTTGCCCTTTTGCCTTTACCGGGTCGATGATTACTATCCCATTTTCTAGTTTGTAAACGGCCCCGTCTCTGGCGCTTTTCATGCAGGGGGCATTATCGCATTGCATGCAGAGGACGGGGAGGTGGGCGACGTCAATATGCGGGAACTGGCCCCTCTCCCTGGTCAGAATGTCCAGCCACCGGTGCCCGTGTCTGGGCTGGGCAAGCGAAAAAGGTAAAAAATCATTATCAACATGCTCATCTTTGCACGATAGAAAGCAGTTGTGGCATTCTTCACATTTAGCAACGTCGATAATAAGATTCCACTTTTTGATGTTATGGCTCCTTCCACTTCTCCACCTGCACCAGGCAGGTGTTCGAAGCCGCGCTATGCGACTTTTTGATGATAGGCCGGGATGAAGTCAGCAGGTTGATGGTGCCGGCACGGTCAACTGAATTTCCCGGCTCTCCTATCGGGTCATAGACCGCGGACGAGCAGGCGGAATGTACCGTCCCTTGAGGGAGACGCTCGGTAATATGGACGGCACAGATGACCGCTCCGCGGTCGTTAAACACTCTCACCAGGTCATCATGCTTCAGGCCGCGCTCAACTGCGTCTTTCGTGTTCATCCGGATAATCCAATAGTAATAACCATTGATTAATACCCGATGGTCTTTAATGTCGTTGACGAAACTGTCCTTCCCGTCGTTATGGGTGTGGAAACTGTAACGCGGATGAGGCGAAATGAGTTGAAGCGGGTACTTCCGATACACCTCGGTCGTATGAGGGCCTTCCCACGACGGGATATATTTACTGATGGTCGGCCTCTCCGGATCGTTCGGGTCGAACCGTTTCAGGCTGGAACATTCAAACTCGATTTTCCCGGACTGCGTCTGAAGGCCGATAAGATAACCTTCGGTATATTCCGAGGGGAGCGGCACCGGTTCGGTCAGGTCTTTTTTCCGGCCTTCGGCGAACCATTTGTAGGCCAGGGGGGCCTTCAAGGGTTCCCGGGGCGCCGGGACAACGTAATACCCTTTTTTAAGGAATTTTTTCCAGGAAATTTCTCTGGGCAGGTCCGAGGCATCGAACATGCGCTTACACCAGTCGAGTTCGCTCATGCCTTCGGAAAAGTAGATGCTTAGACCCAATCGCTCGGATAGTTCGGCAAATATCTGGTAATCTGACTTCGATTCCCCCAGCGGCTCGATGCACTTGTGTTGCAGGGTGATGATACGGTGGTTCATCTTGGTGAAGTTGTGGATGATGTACCCGCCGGCGTTGCTCGTCTCGCCGATATCCCAGCGCTCGAAGTTGGTGCAGGCCGGCAGAATGACATCAGCAAATTTGGCCTCGCCTTCCATCCAGATAGACTGGTTTACGACGAAAGATAACTCGGGTGTGCGGTAAGCCCTGACATAGCGGTTAGTCTCATTCATGGTGCCGATGTACGAGCCGCCGTATTTGTAATACATTTTGATTTTTGAGTATCCCGGAGCGGGATAGGTGAATTTGGAGAACTGGCCTTCAATGGTCTTGGTATTATTAGGATACCCTTCACAATGACCGTCCAGAATCGCCTCCGGGATGTTCAACCTGGGGACTTTCTGCAGAACCGTGTTCACTGATGGCAGATGGGGCATGCGCTGGTAAATATTCATCGCCGAAGCAGTCCCCTCGAGATCGCCCGAAAAGCCTCCCTCGGCATAGCCCGGAAAATAGAACCTGGTATCCAGGGGCGCCCCGTAGGTCATGTTGCCCATGTTGATGCCGGGTTTACCGATGCCCTGCATTGCCATCAGGCACACCATCGAACGAGCCCATTCCAGGCCGGTGGCGCAGCGGCAGGCACCTCCCTCGGTATTGCCGGGGCTGCCGGCGGCCAGATAGGTCTTCTTCGAGCCCCATTCTCTGGCCAGGGCCCGGACATCTTTAGCGGGGACGCCGGTCTCTTTTTCCTGCCATTCGGGCGTTTTGGGAATCCCGTCTTCTTTTCCCAGGATGTAGTCTTTCCAGATATCAAATCCCGTCGTGCGCCGGGCGATGTATTCTTTATCATAAAGGTCTTCGGTTATCCAGACATAGGCGATGGCCAGTGCCATGGCGTTGCCTGTATCGGGACGGGGAGCGAGCCATTTCCCGCCGAATAAAGCCGCCGTCGGGTCATAATAAGGGTTGATGTGGACAGTCTTAACGCCCAGTTCCTGCAACCACTGGCGGCGAACGGTACTTTCGAAACCGCTGTAAGCTCCCGGGATTGATTCGGGGTCGCTGCTCCAGTATACCACCATTTCACAGTGTTTAAGAGCATCTTCAACGGTTCCGTATATCTCCGCTCCGCCGAGACGCATGCTGTTTCCCCAGTGATGAGTGGCACCCCAGAACCACCCCTCCCAGCTATCCGGGTTGGCGACAACCTGGGTACATCCGACGAGGTTAAAGAAGCGGCGGTGGGCGCTTAAATAGTAGCCGATATTACCCCAGTTGTGGTGAGAAGCGGTACTGCTTAAAATAGCTCCGGGCCCGTGCTCCCTTTTTACCCGTTTTATCTCACCTGCCACGATATCCAGGGCTTCATCCCAGCTGATTCTCTGGTACCCGGAAATACCCCTGTTTTCGGGATACCGTTCGCCATCAGGGTTAAAATCAGTGCGTTTCAACGGATATAAGATTCTGTCTGGAGAATATATTGTAGACTTCAAAGAAAACCCGAACGGAGAAACGGTTCCTTTCCTCGGGGGACTGAACTTCTTGCCCCTGGCCTCAATCACAAATGACGCGGCATCGCTTTTATTGAATTCGATGGGGGTCATCCGAATGATTTTATTATCTTTGACATCTACAAACAGCGGCCCCGCGTTCGAATTGTTGACGTATCTTTTGACCCCTTTTCCCAGGTTCGTCCCGTATTTCATCCCGGCTGACAACATCTGGCTTAGGGTTTGCATGAACCAGTAGGTCAATTCATCAGGACCTTCCAGGGTGAGGCGAAAGTTCTTCATCGCATCTATCATTTCCTGTTGATTACGCCGTGGCATAAGCAATCTGTTGCCTAAACCTGCATCGCTGAAACCCAGACAGATATCTGGCTTGGGGTGTAACCCGCTCCTGGAAAGTAATTTACCGTTTTGGAAAGTAATATAACGGCCTACAGAATTATCCAGGGTTTTTATTTGCGCCGTAAAATTCTTCTCCTGGAGGCACTTTTTAAAAGAAGGATGCATCCTGCCGGCCTGCTTCATATACTGTACCAGTATGAAAAGCAGCGCCCGGAATTTGGTTTTTTCAATAAGACCCATCACTAACTCCTGGAAAGTCATTCCCCTTTGACTTCCCTGTGAAAATCAGCTTTTACCTGGATTTCTGGACTAGGGAAGATACAGGTGATAGAATAAACGGCAGAAGAAATAAAACCACCATTAAAGGCCAATTTAATAATAGGTGCTGATTCAGAGGAATGCAATACAAATTATTCTATATAAATATAGATACCAACCAGCGGCCGGGGAACGGGGGATGAGCCATCATGAGTATTTTAAATTTAGATACTCACCAGTTAATGGTTTTTTACTACGTGGTGACACAAGAAAGCATATCTATTGCCGCTGAGCAATTGGGTTTAACCCAGCCCACTGTCAGCTATCACCTTAAATCGCTGGGACAATATGCCGGGGTAAAACTTTTTAACATTAAAAAGCAACGGGTCTTTCTCACCAGAGCCGGACAGGATTTGTACCAATACACCAAGGAAATCTGGACACAACTTAACAACATTGATAAATATTTCACTTCATTAAAGGTCAGGCCCATCGCCATCGGCGTTACGCCTCTGCTTCACAAACAGGTTACGGCCGCTTTGTCAAAATTATATAAAGTGCGTCCCAAGGTAAATATCGAACTTTTAATAGAAAACTCTACCCAGATAGTGCAAGAAGTATCGGATATGGAAGTCGATATTGGCATCGTCGTAAGCACCGATTACGATAAAAGTAAGGTTAAACCCATCAGGATTTCAGATAGCGAAAGACTGGTGTTCGTGGCGTCACCCAATGTATCCCTGGCCAAGAAGAAGAAGGTTGAGTGGACGGACCTCGTGAGTTATCCCATTATCTGTGGAGCGCCCGGTTCATTGTTGCACAGGCTGGTGGCTGATAAGTTCCAGCAGGCAGGAATACTTACGCCTCCCCTTATCATCGTAAATACTTTAAGCACCGATGTTCTCAAGGTTTTTGTCAAGGAAGGAAATACCCTCGGTCTATGGCATACTAAAGAGGTCGAAGCCGAGGTAACTGCCGGTGAACTGAAAATACTCCCGTTATCTGAAGATATACTGGTGCCGATAGACTTTGTTATCAGCCAGAAAACCGACAATGTTAGCCCCGTGATTCAGGATATTATGGAATATATTAAACAGGAATTCAGTTAACCGCCCGGGCTTGACCGGGTTGTCAGGTATGACAGCACTTGCTTTCAACCGGTGATTTTTACCAGGCGACAAAGCATCGTCTTCAAAGGTACGCCGCCGAAACCCGACTTGCTCTGGTGGCCCATAGGTATCAACTGGTTGACGTTAAGCTCCCAGACGCCATATAAGTAGGGTGCCTTGCCCTCCCGCTCCGGATACCACCACCCGTGCAGGGTGTGCACTGTCCTGGGGTTGACAACCGGGGTCAGCCTGGCCTTACGCTTCACCCTGCCGCGTACCCCCTCGATCCAGACCCAGTCGCCTTCCTCGATGCCGTATTGTCTGGCCGTATCCGGGTGGACCTCCACGATGGGTTCCGGTTCGATTTCCCGCAGCCAGGGAATCATGCGGTGCTCGCCGTGGTAGAACACCCCGCAGCGCCGCCCCGTTATCAGGATAAGCGGATAGTCCTTATAGATATCCGGCGTGCTTACCGGGCTTTCGACAGGCTCTTCGTGAAAAGGCAGCGGGTCGAGGCCCCAATCTTTCCAGCGTGTGCAGTAAAGCTCCACCTTGCCGGTAGGCGTGCGGAAGCCTGGTTGGCCGTCCGGGCGCAGCAGCCCCTTCTCGTGACGGCGGTAGGGTACCGTGCCGGAAGGGTGCCCTTTCGGCGCCAGGTCCCAGGGGCTCTGGCAAAGTTCCTCGAAGGTTTTACCACAGAGCTTGATGCGCTGGGTCAGGAGTTCGCGGACGCTGCCCCACGGGACGGATTCAGGGCTTAAGCGCCTGGCCATCTCGAAGTTGATTTCCCAGTCGGACTTGCACTCATCAACAGAGATAACCTTCTGTATAGCGTTCAGAGGGACGCCGGTGGTAAAGACCGAATCCTTTTCCGGGAAGGCCCCGGCGGGTAAGACGATATCAGCGATGGCCTCGGCGGTAGGTGTCATAAACAGGTCTACCACCACGTTAAAGTCCAGTTTGCGGATGGCCTCGTAGTGCCGGCGGGGGTCCTGGGCGGTGTTGGCCAGGAAGTTATTGGTCTGACACCAGAATCCTTTAATGGGGTAAGGCTGGCCGGTCTCCATTTGCTCCAGTACCAGGTCAGGCTGGGCCCAGGCGCGGAAATTCTTGACCAGGGGGTAGCGGTCGGCGCCGATTCTCTTCTTGCTCAAGTTGGCAACAAGTTCCTCGCCGTAGAGCTGGACTACCTCCTCGGTAGAGTAGGGGTATATGGTCACCCCATAGGGCGGCCGGGCAATGATGTTGCCGCCCGGTATGTCGAAGTTGCCGGTAATTGCCCAGAGGCAGTTCAGCGCCTGGATTGTGCTTACCGCCTGGGCGTTGCAGTCCAGCGGCTGGCCAAAGCGGATAGACGCCGGCTTGGCCTCGGCGTACAGGTGGGCCGCTCTGATAATGTCTTTCTCGGGGAGCCAGGTTATTTTAGAGACCCTGTCCGGCGGGTATTCCTGCACCCGCTCGGCCAACTGGTCAAAGCCATAAGTCCACTTCTGGACGAACTCCTTGTCATAAAGGTTCTCGTTGATGATGACGTTGAGCAGCGCCAGGGCCAGCGCTCCGTCGGTACCTGGACGGATAGGCAACCACAGTACGGAGCGGGAAGCTTCCCAGGAGAGCCGGGGATCGATGACTATCAGTTTAGTACCGCGCTTCATCAGGTCTACCACCCAGTGCCCGGTGAAATAATGGTCGGTGCACTGGCTGCCCTGGATATTCCTGGCCCAGTGCAGCATCACCTTGGGGGGCACGAACTCCGGGTCGTCGTAGCGGGCCGGGAAGAACTGCCCCGCGTCCGGGAAGACCGCATCCCCGCTGACCATGTGCATCGCGGCAAGCCGCGGGGTGAAGCAGGCCAGGCCGGAGAGGCCATATAATGTCCAGTTAGGACTGCCGTAGGCGTAGGCCAGGAAGAGAATAGGCCCGCCAGCGTCTCGCCCTGTCCCCTGCCCGAAGACCATCGCCTCGGCGCCATATTTCTCTTTTATCTCCTGCATCCGGCTGACGCAGATATTGAAAGCCTCGTCCCAGGTGATGCGCTGCCATTTGCCCTCGCCCCGCTGGCCGGTGCGCTTCAAGGGGTAGCGCAGCCGGTCAGGGTGGTAAATATACTGCGTCAGTGCCAGCGCGCGCGGGCAAAGCCGCCCCTGGAGATAGGGATGGTCTTCATCGCCCTCAATCTTAATTACTTTATTGTTCTTGATGTACACCTTCACGCCACAGCCGCCGTGGCACCCCGGGCCCGCCGACCAGGCACCCATTTTCACCATCTTAACATCTTTGCTCTTATCTGCCATCGTATCGCTCCTTAGTGAGTTCATCCCCGGGACGGGCTATGCTTAGTGGCTATAAAGCACTGCCCGTGGTTTGTCCTCCATGATACTGGCCAGTTCGGCCACACGGCCGTAGTAAATGCACCATGCCTGGCAGTGCTTGACGCAGGCCGGAGACTCGCCCTGCCTCGTCCTCGCGGCACAGAGGTCGCAGTGCTCGGTAAGAAAGGGCAGGTTGTCAATGCGGTGCTTTCCAGACGGTTTCTCGGTAATAATCTCACTGACTCGTATTCCACACTTCCCGGCCGGGAAACCATGTTCCTGCTTGCAGGCCACCTCGCAACTATGACAGCCGGTGCAGTATTCGTAGTCAATCAGCAAACCATTTCGGTCCATAATCTACTCCTGGCACTTATTTGCTTCGATTGTAGCAATAATAAGAAACAAGTTCAACAATCGGGGTTTAATTGCCATCCATGCAAACAAGCATTTTTACAGATTCTAACTCGCGCCAGGGGTACCAATTTTTACCCCCTATCCCCCTTTTTCTTTACTTCCAAGCTGGATACAGGGTATAATGCCTGCTTGGCGCACCTGCTATCCATGTTAATTTCTTTAAGAGTATTTTGACGTACGGCCGGTTTTCTCCGGCGGCGCACGGAAGGAAGTAACACTCATGAATAAAATCAAGCTGGACACAGGCTATATCACCGGGACGGAGACCGGCGAACCGGGCAAGGAAGTACGCATTTACCGCGGTATCCCTTATGCTGCCCCGCCCATGGGCGAACGACGCTGGCAGCCGCCGCAGCCGGCGGCGACCTGGCCGGGCGTAAGGGAATGCACCACTTTCAGTAAGGTGACACCGCAATGTGCCAGCCACTTCCCCGGTTCAAGTCCTGAAGAATCCGATAAACCGGACCCAAGGCAGGCACTGCCCCAGAGCGAAGACTGCCTTTACCTCAACGTCCTGACGCCAGCAAAAAAAGATACCGCTAAGCTGCCGGTGATGGTCTGGATGCACGGGGGAGGCTTTATCTTCGGCAGCGGCAACGAGGGCCTTTCTAATTTGATTCGGCTGCCTCAACACGGCGTGGTCCAGGTCAACGTCAACATGCGGCTCGGCCCCATCGGGCTGCTGGCACACCGCCTGCTCTCGCGGGAATCGCCGGAAGGCGTCTCCGGCAACTATATGGTGCTGGACATGATCGCCGCCCTGAAATGGGTGCAGAGGAACATCGCCGCTTTCGGCGGCGACCCGCAGAACGTTACCATCTTCGGTGAGTCCGGCGGCGGCGCCAAGGTCCTCACCCTGACGGCCTCGCCTTTAGCGAAAGGCCTTTTCCACCGGGTCATCGCGGAAAGCGGCAGCCCGGACGGCAAACCTCTGTCAGAGCTGGAGGCCATGGGCGACATATTCTTCGCCCGGCTGGGGGTAAACGAAGCCGAGGACCCGCTCAAAGCCGCCCGCGCTTTACCCTGGGAAAAAATCATAGAAGTCGAGCAAAAGCTCGTCCCCGAGTTTCGCGCCTTCGGACGTGGCGGACTCTGGGATATCGCCGTGGACGGCTGGCTGATGCCGGAAATACCGCTCGATATTTTCAAGGCAGGCAAGCAGCACGCTGTCCCGTATATACTGGTCGCCAACCTGGGCGAGCTCTCCACGGCGCCAGGGGCGTACCTCATTCCGCATTACCTGGCGGAGTTTTCCGGAGCCGCCATAACCGGGGTTAAAGTACACGCCTGTATCTTCGACCAGGTACCGGCACAATGGAAAAAAGAGGGGTGTTTTTCCACCCATGCCATGGAGCTCGGCTACGTCTTCGGCGACTGGGACAACACCAGCGGTTTCTGGCCGTCGCTTTTGGCCATCGCCGGCAGGGCCGGGGCCAAATCCCTGGACCCGGGGCTTACGGATGAGGACCGGAAAGTATCCGAAATAATGATGCGGATATGGACTCAATATGCGAAAAACGGTAACCCGAGCGTGGAAGGACTGATCGACTGGCCAGCCTGGGACAAAACCACCGACCGCTACCTTTATCTGACCTCCAGCCCGGAGATTAAGTCAGGATATTCCAGACTAGTATCAAAGTAAGGAGATATCAACATGGATAAAGTCAAGCTGGATACAGGCGATATTACCGGAACAAAGCTGGGTGAGCCCGGACAGGAGGTGTATTTTTACAGCGGCATCCCCTACGCCGCCCCGCCCGTGGGCGACCTGCGGTGGCAGCCGCCGCAGCCTCCGACGTCATGGACAGGCGTGCGCGAATGTACCAAATATAGCCTGCAGCCGGCGCAGCTACCGGACCCCAACATGCCTCCGGAAGTACAAAAATTACCTTCAAGCGAAGATTGCCTTTATTTAAACGTCATAACACCGGCCAAAAAGGCCGGCGAAAAACTGCCGGTGATGGTCTGGTTCCATGGCGGAGGGCTCCGTTACTTAAGCGCTAACGCGCCATTGTACAATAGCGCGGCCCTTGCCAACCAAGGCGTCGTCATCGTCACGGTAAATGGCC
The DNA here is from genome assembly GCA_964462865.1 of uncultured Dehalococcoidaceae bacterium. Classification (GTDB taxonomy): domain Bacteria; phylum Chloroflexota; class Dehalococcoidia; order Dehalococcoidales; family RBG-16-60-22; genus Fen-1077. Next base: position 25,035 of record CAYWZO010000027.1, read on the forward strand.
GGCTGGGCATATTCGGCTTACTTGCCCATCCCCTGATTTCAAAAGAATCGCGCCAGGGCATATCCGGCAACTATCTGTTCCTGGACCTGATTGCCTCTCTTCAGTGGGTCAAAAATAACATCGCCGCTTTTGGCGGTGACCCGGATAACGTAACCATCTTCGGTGAGTCCGGCGGCGGCGTCAAGGTCGCCGCTTTAATAGCCTCACCTTTAGCTAAAGGGCTTTTCCACCGTGCCATCTGCGAAAGCGGGGGCAGCCAGATGCAGGCGCCAACGCTGAAAGAACTAGAAGAGTACGGAGAAAAGTTCTTCGCCAAACTCGGCGTCGCTGCTGAAAAAGACCCCCTGGCTGCGGCGCGCGCCGTATCCTGGGAGAAAATCGTCGAGGTTGACCAGGCCATGAACGTGGAATTGGGGCCCCAGTACGTTTTCATGGGCGTCTGGACGATGGCAGTAGACGGCTGGTTCCTGCCCGATTCGCCGGTGAAAATCTTCCAGGAGGGCAAGCAGAACGCCGTCCCTGTTATGCTCATCGCCAACCTGGGCGAACTCACCGGGCCGGGCTTCATCGTATTGCCGCTAATACCGGGCTACGTCAACCTGCTCGCCGCAGCGAGCAAGGCAGGCGTCAAAGGATACGCCGGTATCTTCGACCAGGTACCCGTCAACTGGAGACAAGAAGGCGGCATATCCACCCATGCGATGGAATTACACTATGTCTTCGGCCAGCTGGATGATATGGCAGCCTGGAAACATACTTACTTCCTCTACCGACAGGGCGGGGCAAAATCACCTCTGCCGGTGATTACCGAGGCGGACAGAAAAGTCTCCGAGGCTATGATGCGGATGTGGAC
>CAYWZO010000028.1:0-25355 GCA_964462865.1 uncultured Dehalococcoidaceae bacterium
ATCGGCGCCGTGCTGGAGATTGAGCGCACGATTCCTGCCTATGTTGATACCATCATGAACCTGCGCTAGTTTTCATAAGCCAGTTTAAGTTTGGTTTGGCATACAGAGGGTGGGGGTGTAAATTGCCCCCACCCCGACACCCGGGCGTATCAGGGGTGCTACCCGCTTCCAGAAGCTGAGGGAGAGATGTGGATGGTAACTGTATGTATCTGCTCCAAAGGAATAATGGAGGTCTGTTGTGGACAAGGCCATAACTACAGCTCTACTCATAATAGCGGGGGTTGTATGTATGATATTTGTCTTTAACAGTGTCTATCCGATGGTCAACCGCTCCAACCAGGCCATGGTCAGCATGGCCGAGCAGGTTGATGAGCGTATGAAAAGCCGGATAAATATTGTTCACGCGGCAAATTCAGCCAACCGCACGTCCGTCTACCTCTGGATAAAAAACGTGGGCACCCAGCGCATCGTTGACGTTGAGGACAGTGACCTTTTCTTCGGTCAGGAAACTGATTTTAACCGCGTCCCTTACAAGGGCGACGCCGAAGGTACCTATCCGCAATGGGTCTACTCACTGGAAAACGATACAGAATGGCAGACCAGCGCTACCCTGAAGGTGACGATAACATACAGCGGCGACCCGGGTGCGGGTACCTATTATACCAAATTTATCATACCCAACGGAATATCCGATGACTTCTATTTTAGCATGTAACGGAGTTAAGTCATGGAGACGGCTATTGTCTCGATAATATGCATCGCCCTGATAGCGTTCGGCGGGATGACAATGTCCCGGGGTTTCATGACGTCCGTAGACACCAGCACCACGGGCCTGGATGCCATCGGCCAGAGAAACGAAACGATAATGAGGACAGAGTTGACTCCCCTGAGCACCAGCCTGCCCTCGGGTAACACTCTGGATATAATCCTGGAGAACAGCGGCCAGACGCGGCTGGCTGATTTTGATAAATGGGATGTCATCGTGCAGTACTACGATGATACCGCTACTTACCACGTCGTCTGGCTCCCCTGCACCGAAGACACTCTGGAAAACAACCAATGGCAGGTAGTATGGATTCATATCGATGGGGTGGACGAGGTATTTGAACCTAATGTCCTGAATCCAAAGGAGCAGATAAAGATAAGGGCGCAACTAAGTCCCGCGCCGGGGGCCGGCACTACCAACCTGGCGGTAGTGTCCACTCCCAATGGGATTACGGCCTCAACCTATTTCTTGCCATAGGTATGATTTACCGGTGAATAAACACCGGACAGGAGGAAAGGGTTAAACAATATAAGCCGAGACTTAAGGAGCCGATGATATGACGACGACCATCGTCTCCATCATATGTTTAGCCTTAATCGTGGTAGGATGTATGACATTATCTCAAGGAATCCTGACCTCGGCAGATGCTGCTGCCCTTAGCGCGCAGCAGTTAAGCATTAGAGAAGGTGAAATGATGAGGACCAGACTTACCGGCATCAGCACCAGCCTGCCCTCGGCCAACACGTTGCAGGCGGTAATTGAAAACATCGGCCAGACCAAACTGGCCAGTTACGGCAAATGGGACTTTATCGTCCAGTACTACGATGCCGGGGATAATTATTATGTCAACTGGTTGCCCTACCATCCGGGCACGCCCGGTGATAACCAGTGGTGCCAAACCGGTCTGTATTATAACGGCCAGCCGGAAGTCTTCGAGCCGGGGATTCTTAACCCCCAGGAACAGATGGGACTTGAAGCTATCTTAAGTCCAAACGCCGGTTACCGGGCCATCAGTCTGACCATAGCCACACCTAACGGTATCTCCCCTACCCTGGTCTGCGGGCCGCCTGTCCTGACAGCGCATACGGAAAACGTTAGCCCCGGTGGCACGGAATTTTACATGCTCAAAGGATGGACTCCTGCCGACGGCACCGCCGTAACCGCCACCTCCGGCGCCATCAGCACCAACGAGACCGGCCGCTGGCTCCTGTACAATAACACGGATTCATCCCGTAACGCCACTCATCTGTATCCTTTATCAGGTATTAACCAGATTGCCGCCGCTACTTGGACGGTCCATTACCGGGGCCGGGCCGATGGCTGGGGGTCAGTTAGTCTGGCCAATGCCTCGCTAAGCATCGATATTATTATCCGGCAGGCCGATGGCTCTGTCCGCGAGACCTTGGCTGCGGACGTCGCCCAGGCCTATTTTTCGAGTTCCAATAACTGGACGGATATCTCGGCCAGCTATAGCTTCCCCGGATACGCTGTGGTTGATGAAACCGATTATCTGGAGATTGACTATTACGGCAACTCCGAAAACGATGGGCCGGACGGCACCAGCTATCTCCGGCTCACGGTGGATGATAGTCTATTACCCGAATCGAGCCAGACCAGAATCGAAGGCCTGGACTGGTTATAGCTTTTAAATACGGAAAGGTGAAAGAATGCTGGAAAGGCTGAAAACTCTGCTACCATTTCTGCACGGCAAAGGTAAAGGCCGCAGCAAAGGCCTGATGAGCTTTGACATGTTTTACCAGCTCTCCTACATGTCGACCATCGCCGCCGCCGGCGTGCCGCGCGACCAGATTTTCCAGCATGCCGCCGAGCTCCAGTGCTCCTCGGCAGAATATTTTAAGAGAGTCGAGCTGGCCCGCCAGCGCCTGAAATACGACTACGCGCGGGCCTGCCGTGCCGTGGGCGAACCGGCTAAAGACGCCGAGATTAAAGGTCTGCTCCTCCGCCTGTCCAGTTCACTGATATCCGGTGAGCCCGAGGCTGACTTCCTCACCAGGGAAGCCCACGCCCGGGCGGAAGACTATGAAAACGAATATAACCGGAATCTGGAAGCGCTCAAAATGTGGACGGATGCCTACGTTTCTCTAATTCTTTCAGCCGTCCTGGTGGTAGTCATCGGCATCGTGTCCACCATGATATGGAAAATCGAGACAGGACTAATCATCGGCATGTCTTTTATCTCCGTGTCCACTACCTGTATCGGCGTCTGGCTGATATGGCTGGTCTCCCCCAAGGAATCGACGGTCTTAGGCTGGCCGGGCTCCAAGGAACAAAAGCTGGCATCACGGCTCTTTAAACCCGTCCTGCCCGTGGCCGTTATCTTGGGCGCGGTGTTCCTGATGACCGGGAAAAACCTGGGTATAGCTATGCTCATCGTCGCCGCCATCGTCTTCCCCATCGGCTTCATCATGTCACGCGATGATAAAAAGGTATTTAAGCGAGATGATGAAGTGGGGACATTCCTGCGTTCTCTCGGCGGTGTCTGCACGGCCCTGGGCACCACGGTGAACTCCGCCCTGGGCAGGCTGGACCTGGATGCGATAAACGTCTTGAGAAGCTCGGTAAAAAATCTGCATACCAGGCTTACCGCCGGCATTAAGCCGAGACTCTCCTGGCGCAAATTTATTGAGGAGACCGGCAGCGAGCTGGCTAACCGCAGTGTGGGCATGTTTTACGACGCTATCGAGGTGGGCGGCTCGGCCGGCCAGGCCGGCCAGCATGCGGCCGCTTATGCCAACCGGATAGCCTTGCTCCGGGCCAAGCGCCGGACTATTTCCGGTCCTTTCCGCTGGCTTTCCGTGACCATGCACGCGGCCGTGGTCATCATCCTGGTCTTTATTACCGAGGTTATCGTGGCCTTCGGCGGCATGGTCAGTACTGCCCAGGAATCCATGCCGACGATATCCGGGGCCCCCTCGCTAAGCTCCTTCTCCAGTTTTAACATTTCCGGCCTGGAGCTCATGCACCACATGGTGCTGCCGCTGGTGCTGATATTCACGGTAGCCAACGCCGTCGTGCCGGCCCTGGCGGAAGGCGGTAGCAAAATGAAGATTTTCAGCAACCTGGGAATTACAGCCCTGATTTCCGGTGCGGCTCTGATAGTACTGCCGGCACTGGCTAGTGCATTATTCGCATCCGTATCCAAGTTTTAAGGAGGTACCATGGACAAAGAAACTAATCTGGACGCTATTAATACAGAATTTCAGTCGGTTAAAGACGAATTGAAAGAGATACTCCTGGATATCCGTGTTCATTTGATGGAAGCCCAGAGTCCGATACCGAACGACCTGGAAAAAGAGCAACTCAAGGAGGAGCTCAAGACACGAAGGGGGTAATGATATATGGCTGAAGATAAAAGACTCGACACTCTTCAAGAAGAAATCAAGCTGATGAAGGGCGAGCTGAAACAATCGCTGGCCACCGTCAGGGATTACCTGCTGAATATGGAATTACCATCTTCCGAGATATCCTCGCTCCTTTCCGAACTTGGCGATGAAAGCCAAAAGGTAACCATGCAGGGCAACCTGGGAACGCCTCAAGAGGAGCCGCCCAAGGAACCGGAAAATGAGCTGACGGAAACCGAGGAGTCATTCGAAGACGAAACAGTCCCTGAAGGTGACGACCTGCTCGACCTGGAAGAACCCGAAGATTCGGAAGAGGGAGAAACCGGGACGGAACCTGAAGACAGCCTCACCGGTGAGGATGGAGAACTGCCCCTGGGAGAAGAACTACCCGGTCCGGAAGATGTACTAACCGCTCCAGAAGAGGCCGACGAAGATGAACCGGACGAGCCCCTGCTGCCTGAACCGGAGATGTCCGAGGAGGAGGAACAACCCATGCAGGAGGAACAGCCCATGGAATACGATAAAATGCTTGACGAAGTGAGCCTTTCCGTGCCGAAGGTGAATATGCTCGCCAACCTGATTAACTGGGTCGCCAGGGCGAATAAAGAGATAGGCCGCGACCAGATAGCCACTTTCCTGGAGGTCTACGGCATCAGCGGACACCTGTCTCCGGAACTGAAAGAGGTCATCTTGCACCTTTCAGAAATCACGGAACATGAACCGGAAATCGCCACCAGCACCGAGATATGGGCCCAGTCGATGCTGTTGCTGCACGGCATTCTCACCGGCGGCGATGCCCCGCTCCACCCCGTCATGATGTCTTGGAATAACGAGGAAAAGCTGTCAACCGATGAAGAGATAATTGAGGTCGATAAATCCAAAGACAAGTCACTTAAGCTCAAGCTGGTACTTCCAGATGATGACGGCGAGGACAAAGAGTTCTGTATTAACCTCACTCCGGAGGCGGACGGCAGCAACAGCAAATAAAGCTCCCCGAAAGAGAGAGGTGGTGAATCATGTCACCCGAAAAAAAGAAGGAATTTATTGTTACCCGCGTATCCGAGGTGGATGAAAAACTGGGCGGCGGCATCCCGCTGGGTTCTTTATGCCTGGTAGAAGGGCATTCCGATGCCGGCAAAAGCGTCCTGTGCCAGCATTTGACCAACGGTACGCTGATAACCGGTGAAATATCGGTCGCCTACTATACGACCGAGAATAATGTGCGCAGCCTGATAAGCCAGATGGATTCGCTGGCGATGAATGTCATGGAACATTTCCTGGCCGACCGCCTGCGGATTTTCCCCTTGAGCTTCCGCCACGGCATGCAGGGAGGCCAGAAACCTTTTCATGTTTTAACGCTTCATTTTTCCCGGCTGCCGCAGGAATTTAAATTAATTATCATAGATTCCATTACACTACTGGTGGCGCATAGCAACCCCGTGGCGATTATCGACTTCTTTTCCCGTTGCAAAGGCCTGTGCGATGACGGCCGCACCATAATCCTGGTGGCCCACTCTTATGCCTTTGAAGAAGACCTGCTTTCCCGCACCCGGTCATTATGCGATGCGCGTTTCCGGCTCCGTCTGGAACAGGTCGGTGACAGCATGATTAAACTTATGGAGGTCCTTAAAGTACGCGGGGCCGAACGTCCCACCGGGGATGTCGTCAGCTTCAATATTGAACCCAAGCTCGGCATGCGCATTATTCCTCTAGCCAAGGCCAGAGTCTAGGAGCCTGAATGCTTAAGCTGCCGTTTGAAATCAAGCCCTGTCCCGGAGAGTGCGGGAAGGAATGCGGGGCCGCCATGGAGAAATGCCCGCTATTCCCGAATCTCCCTCCCGATTTTCAGCAGGCCTGCAAGGAGAGTCCGCACCTCCTCCAGTACCTGCGCATGCTCCCCATAGAAAAAATCGGTATCCCGCAGTTTTTTGAAAAAGTGACAAGGGCCCAGAAAGGGAACAAAAATCCCAATCTTATTTATAAGGTGGGCGGCGGCGTATTCGTTCACGTGCTGGCAAACCGCGAAGACATCAGGAACAACTATATCGCCGTGGAACCCAGCCTGATTAACGCCCAGGACGCCACACTGGACGAAATAGAACTGCGCCTGGCCGACCATGTTGAAGAGCTCGAAGGCGTGGCCGACGCCTCGAAGCGCTTCGAGATTATTATGAACATCGTTGACCGGCTGGTCACGGTCAACGGGCATCAAAGCGCAGCGCCCGTCGAAGATAAAAAAAAAGACGACAAAGCCCCGGATAAAAGCGATAGCGCTAAAGACAAAACTAAAGGTGACGGTGATAACGGTAAAAAAGGCGGCAAACCGCTTTTCCTTAAGACCGGCGGAAGCACGAAAGGGAAGATACATATATCTAAATTCCAGTACACCAGCCTCCGCTACCTGCTCCGGCGCAAGCTGGAAGGGATGGGAGCGCTTGACCCTATGATACTCGACCCGAACATCGAAGACATATCATGTTCCGGAGTCGGTAATATCTTCGTGGAGCACAAGATTTTCGGCAGCCTCAGGTCCAGCATCGGGTTTGATACCAACGAAGTCCTTGACAAATTCGTCATCGAGCTGGCCGAGGGCATCAAGCACCCGGTGACCTTCCGCGAACCGGTCGTCGACGCTACCCTGCCAGACGGCTCCCGTATCAATATCGTCTACGGAACCGACGTTTCTAAAAGAGGCAGTAACTTCTCCATCAGGAAATTCAGCGATACGCCGTTGAGCATACTGGAGCTTATCCAGTTCGGCGCTCTTAACTACGATATGGCGGCCTATCTTTCTATTATTCTCCAGGAAGGTATGAACGCCTGGGTGTCCGGAGAAACCGCCTCCGGTAAAACAACGCTGATGAATGCCCTCACCACCTTCATCCCGCCCGAGGCCAAGATTGTCAGCATCGAGGACACGCCTGAAGTCCAGGTGCCCCATCATAACTGGATACGCGGCTGCACACGCGGCTCCGGCAAGTCGGGCGAATCCTCGGAGGTATCCATGTTCGACCTGCTCAAGGCCGCCTTGCGGCAAAGACCGAACCTTATCATCGTCGGCGAAATCCGTGGTGCCGAGGGCGCCATCGCCTTCCAGGCCATGCAGACCGGCCACGCGACGATGAGCACCTTCCACGCGGCCTCCGTCTCCAAGCTCATCCAGCGTGTCACCGGCAACCCCATCAACGTGCCCAAGACATATGTGGATAATCTTAATGTCGTCATCATCTGCCAGCAGGTGCGTCTGGCCAAAGGCGGGCTGGCCAGGCGACTGACCAGTATCAACGAAATCGTCAACTATGATTCGGTGGCCGATTCTTTCTCCTTCATCGAGGTATTCAACTGGAACCCGGTGGACGATACCTTCCAGTTTCGCGGGTTCCAGAACTCTTACCTGCTGGAGAATAAAATCGCCCCCCGGCGCGGCCTGCCGGAGGAAAAAAGGAGACAGATATACAAGTTATTAAAGCAAAGGTCAGATGTCCTGCGGCGCATTCACGAGCAGGGCAAGACCGATTTCTATGAAGTCTATGCCATTCTCGCCAAGGCTTACAGAGAGGGGTTGTTCTGTTAACCAGCCCATCATCGCGGGCGGTAAAGGAGGTCCGAAATGCGTATTAAAGCTTTTCAAAACTTTTCCATCGGTAAACTAATAGAAAAAAATAAAAAAGACAAACCCGGGGCCGAAGATGCACCGATCCCTGAGATAACCGAAATCAAAGACAACATCAACGGCCAGGCCGAAGACGTTGAAAATGCCACGGAGAAATTGGATGAACTCTCCGGTAAAGCCGGCATCATAGTGGAGGCCGATGACATTCCCGTCAGACCCCACGGCCCCACCGCCGAGCTCTCGGTCGAGCCGGAAGACCTGAATAATGACGTCGGCCTTACACTGGATGAAGCAGATAGCGAAGAATCTACAACACTCGGGGAAGAGGTAAATATAAGCGAGGTCAGCGCGGAAAAAACCACTGCCCTGAAAGAAGCGCCGGTTGCCGCAGACCCCGCCCCCGCGGAAGAAAAGAACGAAGCTAAACCGGACGAAGGCGATTCCTTGAATAACCTCTTCAGTACTGAAGAGGATGAGGAAAATCCGCTGGCCAGCCTGATAAACAGCCTTCCGGACGTGACTGTCCAGGAGCTGATGGACGACCTGGAAGAGATACAGCGGATAATCAATGAATGGAGACCGAGCACGAAATGAATCTGGTAACAGCGGGACTGGGGGAATACCCCGATAAAATAGAGGGTTATCATGGTTGCCCCTCTGCAGTGGCGGTAGTAGCCTGAAAATGCGGGGCAACCGTGTTCAATTGCCTGCGATGCATGACGCTATAAATAGGTCATGGGAAAGGGAAGCACGAGCCGGTTAATCAGGGAGGCTGGAGATGGTAAACAAAGGCATTAAAAAAACCATATTATTAAATATACACCTGCGCTATATCATCGCCACGATGGCGGCCTGCTCCATCATTTACTATCTGCCCGGTATCAGCGGTTTGGCCGGATGGACATCCCTCCAGCATAACCTTAACAACCTGCATAATTTATACGGCATCGACTTCCTCGGCCTGGTATTTTTCGCACCGGTGGTCTACGCAGCTTATGTCCTCGGCGTGATTCCGGCCATACTTACCGCGCTGGTTTCCATGCTGGTGTTGCTGCCATACGCCGTCCTGCTGGACAATTACCCCAACGCCCTGTTCAAACCCACCGCCTTCGTCATTATCCTCGGCGCCGTCGGCGCGGTGGTCGCCATGCTGCAAAAGAGCGAACAGCAGCACCGCCAGCGGATGAAAGAGATGAAATGCCTCTATGATATCGGCAAGGCTGTTGAAGAGAGTGAAGCCGAAGACGAGTTTCTCGCCAAAGTGGTTACCTTCATCCCCCAGGCCATGCAGGACCCGGAGGAGACCAGCGTCAGGATTACCTTTCACGACCAGGTCTATAAAAGCCCGTATTTCCAGAAAACATTAAGTAAGATAGCCGAAAATCTGGTCGTAGGTGGTGAAGTAATGGGCATCGTGGAAATATACTCCGACCGCGATAACCCCTACCTGAAAAAGAGAAACCACCTGACCAAGACCCTGGCGGAAAGAATCGGCAGCGCCCTGCGGCAGATAGAGCTGGAACAATCGCTCCGGCACTACTATGAACAGCTCGAAAAAGACGTAGAACTGCGCACGAAGGACCTCGAGCAGGTGCAGGAAAAGCTAATCCGCTCGGAAAGACTGGCGGCCGTGGGCGAACTGGCCTCCGGCGTGGGGCACGAACTCCGTAACCCCCTGAACGTGATACGTAACTGCGCCTACCTGCTCAACATGGCCCTCTCCGATAAAGGCGACGAAGAAGCGGCCAACACCCTGAAAGTCCTGGATAAGCAGATTGACATCGCCAATAAAATCGTCACCGACCTGCTGGACTTCACGCGCATCAGGCCGCCGGCGCAGTCCAAGGTAGACCTCGGCATCATCATCAAAGAAAGCCTGTCCTGGATAACGATACCGGAACATATCACGGTGAAAGCCAATCTAAACGGCCACTCGCCGCTGGTCAATACCGACGGCGAACAGATAAGCCGCGTTTTTTCCAACATCATTTCCAATGCTGTCCAGGCGATGAGCGGTCCGGCGCCAGCCAGCCCTGGTGTACTGGGTATTGACATCGGCACAGATGAAAGCTTTGCCTGGATACGCTTTAAGGACACCGGCTGCGGTATTTCCGAAGAAAATATGCATAAGATATTCGAGCCGCTCTTCACCACCAAACCCAAAGGCATCGGTCTGGGACTGGCTATTTCCAAGCGACTTGTGGAGCAGAACAGCGGTAAAATCGAAGTCACCAGCCAGGTCGGCGAGGGAACTACCTTCACGGTAAAACTGCCACTGGGAAAAAGGAGGTAAATCCGGAAATGAACGACGAGCCGACTATCCTCATCGTCGATGATAACGAGGACTTGCTCCAGACCTTCGCCATGATACTCAAGCGGCGCGGTTTCTGCGTGGAAACCGCGGGCGACGGCAGCTCCGCCGTGGACAAGTTCAAGGAACAGAGCTTTGATGTTACGCTGATGGACATCGTCATGCCGGAGATGAACGGCGTGGAAGCCTTTAAAAAGATTAAAGAAATGGAGCCCGGCGCGCCGGTGATACTGATGACCGCCTACTCCGATGAAGAGCTGATACAGACCGCCCGGGAGGAAGGCATCCGCCAGATTATCCATAAACCCATCAGGATAGACCAGCTGATTGAGATGATTACCGAGGCCGCCAGCAGCCAGCCAATTCTCATCATCGATGATGATGCGGATATCTGCGAGACCCTCACCAGGGTACTCAAACTGGAAGGGCACGAAGTACTGACGGCGGGCAGCGGCGAAGAGGCGGTGGACATCGCCCGGGAGAGGGCCTGCCAGATGGCCTTCATCGATGTCAAGCTGCCGAAGATAGACGGGCTGGAGACCCTCTTAAGATTAAAGGAAGTCAACCCCGACCTGCTTACCGTTATGATGACCGGGTTCCGCAACGAGGTCAAGGACGCCCTGGAAAAAGCCCAGGCCGCCTCGGCCATTACCTGTCTTTACAAACCCTTCGACCCGGCTGAAGCCGCCGATCTGGTGAAGAAAATCGGCAAAAAGCCGCGCCGCATCAGGAGAACCAATGAAGGACAGTGAGACCATTATCGTCGTTGATGATGACCGGGACTTCCTGGACATCATCCGGCGGATACTGGAACACCGGGGCTATCAGGTGGCGACCGCCCTCTCGGCGGAAGAAGCGGTAACCCATTTGAAGGAACGTTTCCACAATGTGGCGATTCTGGATATCAGCCTGCCGGACGCCGATGGCACCGAATTGCTCTCCAGAATCACGGAGATGCATCCGGATATCATCGCCATCATGCTCACCGGTCATTCTTCGGTACAGAACGCGGTGCAGTCTTTGAACTGCGGCGCCTTCGCCTACCTGGAGAAACCGGTGGACCCGGAAAATTTAATGTCCGTCATCAACCGCGGGCTGGAAAGGCAGCAACTGCTGCTGGAAAACCGCCACTTGATGGAAGAACTGGAGCGCCACAACCACGTGACCAACACCCTGCTTGGTGTCTCCCAGGCAGTATCCCAATCGCTCGACCTGCAAAAAATCATCGACGCCGCCCTGGAAAAGGTCGCCGATTGCACCGGCCTGGAGGTGAGCTTCGTTTACCTTAAAAGGAACGACAGGTTGCAACTCATGGGACACCACGGTCTATCACCGATAATAGCTGATAATATGCCGCCAGAGGTCAGCAAAGACAGGGGTACCATCGGTGGCATTTTCAGCCAGGGGAAATCCATAATCATTGAAGAACTCGCCAAAGACGCCGGGCACGACCTCGGGTTTTTAAAGAGCGGAGGTTACCGGTCATTCGCCGGTGTGCCGTTGCTCATCCTTGGGGAAAGCATCGGTGTCCTGGGGGTGGCCACCAGCTTCGCGCATTATTTCAGCCCGGCTAACAGCGAACTGCTGATGGGCATCGGACGCGAGATAGCTATTGCCGTACGCAACGCGCAACTGTACGAAGAAGCTTCCAGCGCTAAGGCGCTCCGCGAACTCGATGCCATGCGCACCGAGTTCCTGGCCAACGTCTCGCACGAGCTCCGTACCCCGCTGGCGGTCATCAAGGGCTCGGCCAACAGCCTGCTCCAGCCGGACGTGATTTTCGACGAGCAAACGCGGCGCGAGTTCCTGATATCCATCGATAAAGACGCCGATACCCTGACCCACCTGGTCGACGACCTGCTGATGATGTCGCGCCTCGAGGCCGATGCCCTGGAAGTCAACCGCAAGCCGTGCACCGTATTGGAGATATTCGATACGGTGAAAGAGAGGCTGGAGAATCTGACTATCAAGCACCGCCTGCGCATCAGCATCCCCGATGCTACGCCACCGGTGGTAGCTGACGATGTCCGCATCGGCGAGGTGCTGACTAATCTGGTGGAAAATGCCGTGAAGTTCTCTGATGAGAACACCAATATAACTATCGATGTTCAGCGAGTGGGAAATGAAATTATCATTAATGTTACCGATGAAGGCGTCGGTATTCCTCCGGAACTACAAGAAAAAATTTTCGAACGCTTTTTCCAGGGCAACGGCCATAAGACCGGCCGGAGGAAAGGAACCGGGCTGGGGCTCGCCATTTGCCGCGGCATCGTCGAGGCCCACGGGGGTAAAATTTGGGTGGAGAGCGGCAGCGGCAGAGGTGTAAAATTCAGCTTCAGTCTTCCGGTGGCCTGATGGGAGGGTACACCAATGGATAAAAAACGTATTATGATTGTAGACGATGACCCGGCAATACTCCGGTTACTAAGCACCAATCTCAAGGCCAGGGGTTACGAGGTCATCACCGCCACCAACGGCGAGGAATCCCTGGAAGCCGTACAGAGGGACTTCGTCGACCTTATCATCCTCGACCTGATGATGCCCAAGGTGGACGGCGTGGAAGTCTGCCGCCGCGTTAGAGAATGGTCCGACGTACCCATCATTATTCTTAGCGCCCGCGGCGACGAGAATGACAAGGTGAAATGCCTGGAGCTGGGCGCTGACGATTACCTTACCAAGCCTTTCGGCATCGCCGAGCTGATGGCGCGCATTAAGACGGCCTTCCGCCACCGCGGCGACCCTTCCGTGGCCCCCGCCCAGTCCAGCTTCAAGTGTAATGGCATGGAAATCAACTTCGCCAAGCGACGCGTCACGGTAGACGGCAAAGACATCACCCTCACTCCTACGGAATACTCGCTGTTGCAGCACCTGGCGGTCAACTCCGATAAAGTCCTCACCCACAGTATGTTGCTGCAAAGCATCTGGGGCAATGAATACTCGTCAGAGAAGGAATACCTGCGCGTCTTTGTCGGGCGTTTACGCCGTAAGCTTGAGCCGGACCCCAAGAACCCCAAGTATATCCAGACCATACCGGGCGTGGGCTATCACCTGGCGGCGCTGAAGTAAGCCACCGAAAAATCCTCTTGAGAGCCAGAACCCAGTTTACATCGGTACTACCCCCGATACTATTTGGGTGACATCTTACTGTTCCTATCACCGTAAAAAACGTATCATTTTATACGTATCAACCTGTATCATGGCATATCAAATTATGTCATTGAAACATTTCCTCGCAGGGGGTATGGGTATGCCAGTGCAAATAAATGACAGAACATATTACCGAACCTCGGAGGTGTGCCAGCTTGCCCGCATCAGCCGGAGCACCCTGTTGCGCTGGTTGAAGGATGACAGTCTGGCGATACCCGATTACCGGGATAGAAGGAGCTGGCGCCTATTCACGGAAAAGGACGTTAGGACGCTTGTCTCGGAAGCCAACCGGGTCTGCGAAGCACAAAACAGATAACCGGATATCCATCCGGCACTTTAATATAAAGCCCAATAAGATAAAGGAGGCAAAGCAATGAACGGAATCATCAAGAGGCACCGCAGGGGCGAGAAAGGGTTTACCCTGGTCGAACTGCTCATCGTCTTCACGCTGCTGGCGGTCCTGGCGGCCATCATGATCCCCAATGTCGCCGGGATGGTCGGCTACGGCCATACCCAGAGCGCCGCTGCGGAAAAGTCGATCGTACAATCGGCGATGGATGCCATGATGGCCAAGGAAAACGTCAGTTCGGTAAACGTGACCTCGGTCACGAATGACATGGCCGACTTCCCCGATGATGCCACGGTCACCCTCTATCCGGACTACCTGCGTACCCAGTACACCACCGGCACGTATTCCTGCAATGCTACCGGGTTTGTCGTTCAAGTCGCAACCGGCTATTAAAGGTACCAGGGTCTTCAGGGAAAATTTAGTATAAGCGGGTGCCCTATGGCCATTAATCTACCCATGCCAAAGAACAACCTGAAAAACGAAGGTAATACCGGTTCACCGGCGGTGGCCGGGTTGGAGGACCAGGTGAAAGACGGCGAGGCGGTAACCGGCTTGACCGATCCGCAGGTACTGCTCAAGGCCACCAGAGACGCGGAACTGGCCAAAGCGGCGGTCAGGCAGGCTATCGCCCAGGCTTTCAGGGAGAGAGAAGAGTCTCTCAAGAAAGCTGAAGCTCTGGCGCAGGCCTTTGACGAGGCAGTACAAAACCAGCCCGCGCCGGCCGCTCCAACCGACCCGGCCTCCGGAAATACTGCGGCATCCGGGACCACGCTTAACGGTACGGACACAGCCGGAAAGGGGCCCATAAACAACAGGCTGCCTACCAGCAGTACTTCTTCAGGGCCCCTTTCCCAGATTATTAAGACCTACTTCGGCAGTAGACCGCATACAGCAGTTAACAAAGCAGCCACCACTCCGGCTAATCAAACGGGGCAGAGTCTCCGCCAGATTATTGACCACGTGGCCGATGACCAGGCCCATAAAAAAGCGGCCAAGATGATAGGGGATGCCAAATCGGACAGGCTGGCGTCAAAACTTGTCATCAGCCAGGCCCAGGAGGAAATCAGGAAAGCCAAGGAAGAAGCCGCCCTGATTAAAAAGACAGCGGAGGATGCGGCCCGCCGCGCCCGTGAAGAAGCGGAGATATCCCGTACAGACGCTGAAGAAGCTATCAACCTGGCCCGGGGGTGGATTGAGCAGGCCAAGACCGAGGCTTCGGCCGAGAAAAAAGCCGCCGAACTGATAGCCAGTCAGGCGCAGCAGCAGGCTTTGAGCCAGGCGGCGGAGGAAATCCGGAAAGCCAAGGACGAAGTTAAAGCCGCCAAGGAAGCCGCCAGCACCGCCATTAAACTAGCCAAAGACGAGGTCAGCCGGATTCGCGAGGAAGCGGAGACCTACAAAAAGAACGCCCAGGCGGCCATCGCGACGCTGGAAGAGAAGGTCATGAAAGTAATGGAAAAGGTGAAAGCCATCAAACAGCAATCACTGATTTCCATCAGCGAAGCCCAGGCCGAAGCCCAAAAAGCGAATGAAGAAGCCGAGAATAACCGCCGCGAGAGCGAGGCCGCTATCAAACAGGCCCAGATGGAAAGCCAGAAGGCCATAGAAGATGCCAAACTGGAGATAATGAAAGCGCGGGAATCGGTCATTAATTCCGAAAAACTGGCCTATGACCAGGTCCGTGAAAAGATGGAACAGGTTAAAGCGGAGGCCGAAATCGCCAAGCAGGCCGCCTACGAGGCCGTCGCTAAAGCGCACGGAGAGGCCAAGCGGGCCAGGGAAGACGCCGAAATCGTCAAGAAAGCCTCCGAGGAGGCCGTCTATAACGCTATCGAGGACAGGCGGAAGTCCGAGGACGCCGCCGAACAGGCCAGACAGACCATGCTGGAATTCGCCAACAAAGCCCAGGAAGACAGCCGCAAGGCCAGAGAAGAAGCCGAATCGGCCATCATAAGAGCCAACGATGCCATGATTAAAGCCCAGCAGGACATCATTGGCATGACGATTAATGAAATCAGCGCCACCCGGCAGGAACTTGAGGAAACCGTGAATAATCCGGAGAAGCTCGTCAATGCCCTGCCAGAAGAAGCCCCGGAGGGCCAGACGGAAGAGCTGGATCCTGAGCTGATAAACACGGTGCTGAACGAGATGCGTACCCCGCTGCATTCTATATCCGGCTTCGCCAGATTGATGCTAGAAGATGATGTTGCCGACGCCGCCACGCGCAAGGAATTCCTGTCCATCGTCGTCCAGCAGAGCGAAGCCCTGACGCAGATTCTCGATGATATTGCCGGCAAAATAGAAACTGACGATGAGCCGCCCGCGGCGGACGCAGCCGACCAGCCCGCACCGTAGCAGAAAATGCCGTACGTCCAATTTAATATTGCCGCCGGCTCCGGCAGGTGCCCGGTAAACACTGTTCCAGAGAGTAAATATGGCGAAAAAGATACTGATAATAGAGGCCGACCCGACGGCACTCCGGCTGACGGAATATACCCTGAAACAGCGCGGACACCAGGTCCTGACGACCTGTAACGGGCTGGAAGGTATTATCACGGCCCAGAAGGAAGCGCCCGACCTCATTATCCTCGATGTCATGTTGCCGGGCATTGATGGTTACGAGGTGTGCAAACGCCTGCGTTCCGGAGCCCAGACCGCCCAGATACCCATTCTTATCATTTCCGGCAAAGCCCGCGAGGAAGATATCGCCATCGGGTTTCGCGCCGGTGCCAGCGATTACCTGCCCAAGCCGGCCACGCCTTCCACCATTATCACCCACGTCGAGCGCCTCCTGCTCATCAGACCGGAAGGCCAGCTGGGTATTATCGCCTTCATCAACACGACCGACAGCCCGGGCATGACCGTGATACTCTCCGAGATAGCGGCGGCCATTACCGAGATGGAAAAACAGGTGACTTTGGTGGAAATCGCCACCGGAGAGAAAGTACATAAGAACAAGGTGGAGAAACCCCCGGAAAGCCCGGACCGCGCCATCCTGGAGACTACCACCGGCAACGCCGAGAAACTGGAACCGGTCTGCGAGGTCCTGCCGTCCGGAATAAGGGTGCTGCATATCACCGACGATGCCGTCGAGGACGAAAGCGCCGCTGAAAACAGCCTCGAACTGCTCCAGGGTATGAGCGGCGCCACCGATTATCTCCTCATCGACCTGCCCCTGAAGCCGTCCCCCGTTACCAAATCCGTGCTGGCGACCTGCGAGCTGGTCGTCATCGCCAGCGGCTATAAATTAAAAGACCTGTCCGAGATATATAATTTCATCAGACTGCTTGATTTCAACGGCATTACCACGGAAAAAATCGCCGCCATTTTAATCGACCCGGAGGGCACTTTCCCCGGCCCGGCCTTGAGCAGTATCAAACCCTATTTCGAGGCCAACCTGGGGATTGACCTGGCCGGAGTATTATCCTTCGACGCCAAGCTCTACCAGCTTTCCTACCTGGAGAGCGAACCGATAATCAAGTCCGGCCAGAACAACCAGTTCGCGCAAAATATCCGGCAGATTGCGCGGTACATTTTATCACACCATATTAAACAACAGGACCCGCTCAAACCTATCACCAGGATGCCGCATCTGGAGAAAGGGAAATGATAGTTGCCAACCGCAAGCCCGACGCCAACATCGGTGAATCCCTCGTCCAGATGCACGTCATCTCGGCGGAGCAACTGCAAAGCGCCCTCCACCTGCAGAAGGAACGTGGCCAGAAGTTAAGCGAGATACTGGTCAGCGAGGGGATGATAAGGGCCGAGGAACTGGCCTCTTTCCTTAGCATCGAGTGGAACATCCCCCTCATCGACCTGAAGACCCACGTTGTCCAGCCGGAGGCCCTGCAGCTTGTCCCGGAGAGAATGGCACGGCAGCATACCCTCATCCCCCTGAACATCATGGGCGAGTCGCTCGTCGTGGTCATGGCCGACCCGGACGACTACAACGCCATCGGTGACGTGTTTACCCAGACCAGTATGAAAATCGAGGTGGCGTTTGCCAACGCCGTAGATATCCGGCGCGCCATCGACATTTATTACCGGGCCAATGAAGAAATCCAGGAAAGGGTAACCAAATACGCCCCGGCCGGGCTTACCGGGGCGGAGGAGTACCCTGATTTCGCCGTTGATACACCCATTACCAAGAGCCTGGACCTCATCATCGAGCAGGCGGCCCGGGACCGTGCCTCCGATATTCACCTGGAGCCCCAGGATGACCGGCTGCGCGTACGCTACCGCATCGACGGGGTGCTGCACGACGTTAATTATCTGCCTTTAAGCGCCCACGCCGAGCTGGCATCAAGAATTAAAATTCTGGCGGAGATGGACGTGGCCCGCTCCCGCCAGCCCCAGGACGGCCAGTTCTCCGCGACCATCGGTGACAGCAGTATCGATATCCGTGTCGCCACGACAAATACCATCTACGGCGAGCGCATCACGCTGCGTCTGCTGGACAAGTCGTTATCGCTTTTCACCCTGCCGGAGCTGGGTTTTGCACCCGAGACCCTGAAAAAATACCGGTCTTTGTTAGAATACCCCTTCGGCATGGTGCTGGTGGGCGGTCCCACCGGCTCCGGGAAGACGACGACCCTGTACACATCGATAAACGAGCTTGACCACAAACAACATAATATCATGACCATCGAAGACCCGGTAGAATACCAGTTTGAAGATATCAGTCAGAGCCAGGTGGACCCCCAGGCCGGGATTACCTTCGCCAGCGGTCTGCGGGCCATGCTGCGGCAGGACCCCGACGTTATCCTGGTGGGAGAAATCCGGGACAAGGACACCGCCGTAACGGCCGTCCAGGCGGCCATGACCGGCCACCTCGTCTTTTCGTCCATCCACGCCAACGACGCCGTCAGTATGCTACCGCGGCTGATGGACCTGGGCGTCGAGCCGTCCCTGGCGGCCACCATACTCATCGCCAACATCGCCCAGCGGATGGTCCGCCGCATCTGTACCAACTGCCGCACCGCTTTCGAGCCTTCGGTACTGGAGCGGGAAATCTTCGCCCGGGAAATGTCCCAGGAGTTGACGGCCGTGTATAAAGGGACCGGCTGCCACCTCTGCGCCAATACGGGCTACCGCGGCCGGACGGGCATTTTCGAACTGATGGTTATGAGTGACACCATTAAAAAACAGCTCGTGAAAAACGCCAGCGTCAGTGAGATAAAAGAACTGGCCGTACGCGAAGGCATGCTGACCATGAAGCGTGACGGCCTGAACAAGGTGAGGGAGGGTATCACCACTCTGGACGAAGTCATGCACAGCGTCTTCGGCACCGATTAGCACCGGATACAGTCCTGTGAAGGAAAAAAGATGTACCAGTATAAAGCCTATACACCCGACAAAAAGATTGTCGAAGGCACCATCGATGCCTCCAGCCAGGACGTGGCCGAGGCCTGCCTGCGTAAGGCCGGATATAACCGCGTCCTGACGCTGAAAAAGACGCGCCCTTCTTTCCGTCTGGAACAACTCCTGCAACGGTCGTCCCGCGTTAACCGGGCGGACATTATCGAACTGTTCCAGCAGCTGGCCACATTGATCGATTCCCGCATGCCGGTCACCCAGGCCCTGTGGCTGCTGGCCGAGCAGGCCCCCCGGGCGGCTTTAAAAGACGCCGTGAACAAACTGGGGCGGGAGATCTCCGGAGGCAAATCCTTCTCCCAGGCCCTCGCATGGTATCCCCGGCTTGTGCCGGCCCATTACCGGGAGGTAATTAGAGTCAGCGAGCAAACAGGCAATCTACCTCTCGGCCTGCGGCTCGTGGCCGGCTACATGGAAAAGGAGCTGTCCCTGTCCAAAAACCTGACGCGCACGCTGTCCTACCCCGCCTTTTTGATTTCCATGGCGGCCGTCGTGATTACCGTAATCGCCACGGTGGCGCTGCCGTCGCTTACCAAGCTTTTCGATTCGCTGGGCGCCGGCCTGCCCCTGCCGACCAGGATGCTCATCGCCATAAGCGGCTTTTTCTCCGATTATAAATATTATCTGGTCGCCATGCTGGCAGGGCTGGTCCTTATTATTGTCTGGTATTTAAAAAGCCCGGCCGGAAAGCAGCAGCTGGACCGGATGCTCCTCAATTTACCGGTCTTCGGGCATATCGTTATTCTACGCAACATCTGCCGTTTTTGCCGCAACACCGCCATGCTGCTGGAGGCCGGCCTGACGCTCCCCCAGAGCCTGAACAGCGTGGCTGGCGTTATTGATAACGGTATTATCAAAAACGGTCTTAATGAAATCCGGCAGGATTTAATCAAGGGCAAAGGCCTGTCACAACCTATGGCCGACAACCGCCTCTTCCCCAGGCTGCTGGTGGACATGATACACATCGGCGAAAAGACGGGTACGCTACAATCGTCCTTTACCACCATGGCCGACTTTTATGAGAAGAAACTCGACCAGAGGATCCAGAGATTGCTGGCCATGGTCGAACCGGCCTCGATATTTTTCGTCGGCCTGATTATCGCCCTTATCGGCGTGGCCATCGTCACCCCGATATACTCGATATACCAGACCCTGAATTATTAATAACGTTGCGGAGGCAGGGAAGGCAGAATTGAAACGGGCCCTGAAAAGACTGGGAGGAATATTTACCGGCCGGGATGAAACAGGCCTCACCCTGGTGGAATCTCTGGTGGCCATCGCCATACTGGGGGGCGGCGTCCTGACGCTGGTACTGGCCATGTCCGGCGGAGCGCTGGCGGTGCAGGAGAACGACCGGATGGTCACCGCCCAGAGCCTGGCGCGCTCCCAGCTGGAATATACTAAAAGCTACCCTTACGATGCCGATGCCACCACCTACCCGGCCGTGAGCGCGCCCGACGGCTATAGCGTTACCGTAGGAGTCAGCGCGGTGCCGGATACGGATAACGATATCCAGAAAATCACGGTCAGCGTCAGCCTGCAGGGCGACGTCATCATGACGACCGAGGACTATAAGGTGAACCGATGAAGGGAGAACGGGGCTTTACGCTGGTGGAACTGATGCTGACTATCGGCATTACCGGTTTTCTCATCACCGCTCTCGGGCTGGTGGTGCAGCAGACGGTCACCTTGCCGGAACGCGGCGGCGACCAGGCCAGCGCGCTGCACGCCCTCCAGAACGCCGCCCACTGGGTCAGCCTGGACGGGCAGACGGCCAAAGCGGCCAGCGGCGGCAGCGGACTGACCCTGACCTTGCCGGATGACGCGTCCGTAACTTACGTCCTCGTCGGCGATGACCTGCACCGTATTGACGGTGGTTCCAACCGGATTGTCGCCCGGGGCATCGCCAGCACCAGTTTCTCCGTCGAAGGGCAGCTCATCACCATGAACATTACCGCGGCACCGGACAGCCGCTGGGATATCAGCGAGGCCGGCACCTACCAGATTACGATGCGGCCAACGCCGTAAGGAAGACTATGAACAGTGAAAAAGGTCAGGCACTGCCACTGGTACTGATAGCCCTAGCCATAGGGGCTCTGGTGCTGCCGTCTTTCCTGAACCACACCGGCACCAGCCTCATCGGCTCGAGGACTTACGCGCAGGAGATAGGCGCGCAGTACGCCGTCGATTCCGGCGCCGAGCACGCTATCTGGAACCTGAAATACGGCGGCCTCGGCGACACCCTGGTGGACGTCGGCGATAACGTGACCTACGCCCTGGGCGAGTCCGTGAACGACCTGCCGGTAAATATCACCGTAGTCAAGACCGGGGAGCCGGACGACTACGACATCACTTCCAGCGCCGGGGACAGGGCCTCGAGCGCGTCGGTCAGCGTGAACAGCACCGATACCAATATTCTTTCCTGGTATATCGAGTAGACTATAAATATTTGAGGAAAAAATCCTGACATGACGACCGAAAACAAAGAAAAGAACGAAAAGAGGCTCCTTTCCGCCACCTCGCTTATCGTGGCGGCGCTGATTATCGTCATCGCGGCCAACATCGTCGTGTGGAAAAACCGCCTGGATAAAAACGCGGCGTTAGATTCGTTGACCGGGGAAATAGCACAGGTCTCGCAGGAAATAAAAAAGATGGCGGTGCCGGCGGCCGACCTTGAAGCCAGGCTGGCCGAAGCTAAAGCCGGCCTGACCGCCGCCCAATCGGTCTTCCCACCCGAGTTCAACCGCAACGACATTATCGATTACATTATCAACCTGGCCAGGGAATGCCAGGTGGAAGTCCTGCCCATCTCGTCGCAGGGATGGCTGGCCGAGAAAGGTAACTACGTCCTGAAGCTCAACAGCACTCTCACCGGCAGCTTTACCAAGGCCACCGAGTTCATCTCCAGGCTGCAGTACGGTAGATACGAGACTCTGGTCATCCCGGATATATCGTTCATCCGGCAGCCCGGCCCTGCCAGTACCGGGATGTTCTCCGGGGACGACACGATGGTCACCGCCAGGTTGAGCATCAGCGTTTATGCCCGACCCGCCGCCAGCGCTAAAGGGAATCAATGATGAAAGTAACCACGCTTAATATCGGCTTGAACAGCGTCAGGTACATGGTATTCCGGGACGCCAGTGCCGTGAAATGGGGCACCCTGCCGCTGGACGGTGCGGTGAAAAACGGCCTCATCCAGGACCCCGCGGCGATAGGCGGACAGCTGAAGTCATTGTTCGCTTCCGGAAAGCTCCCCAGGGAGAAAATCATCTGCTCCATCAGCGGAATGCCTTTTTCCTACCGCCTCTTCACCCTGCCCCGGATGGACACGCCGTCGGTAAACGAGGCCATCGCCAGGCTGGCCCGGCAGGAGATGCCGCTGTCCGTGGAGGACATGTACCTGTCCTGGCGCGCCTATCCGGCCGATAAAGACGAATGGCAGTTCCTCGTGGCCGGCGTAACCCGCCGGCCGGTAGACGCCCTGATAAAGACGGCCTCGGTGGCCGGCATCAAACCCTGCCTGATGTACCTGCCCCATATCTCGCTGGCCGCACTGACCCGCCGGGAAAACGCCATCATCGTTGACTTTGAGCCGGACTACTCGAACATCACGCTGGTGGTCCGGGGGGTACCGGTCGGCATGCATACCGTACCGCCGCCAGGCCCGGAGGCCAGCCTGCAGGACATGACCGGCCAGCTGATCCGGGAACTTAAAAGGATGACGGGCTTTTACAACGACAATCACCCACGTAGCCCCATTCCGGAAACGACTCCCATCCTGCTCACCGGCCAGCTGGCGCCCGAGCCTGACACCGTACCGCGGTTAAAGGAAGAAACCGGTTTTCCGGTGGAGATGCTCAACGAAATTCCGGCCGATACGGTAGTAATTCCCGCGGAAGTCCCGCTGGCGACCTTCGCGGTGAACATCGGCGACGCCCTGCAGGACGGTATACCGCGTGGCCATCCCGCGGCCGAACCAGCCCTGGTCCGCGACATTAATCTGCGACAGATTATCGATGAGCAAACCGGCGTTAAAAAAGGCGGGGGATTATCAAGAAAGACACTCCTTGCCGCCGCGCTGGTTATCGGCGTCGGCGTCCTGGCCTTCGCTTACCTCTCGCAAAATCAGGCGGGAACCGAAACAGCGCGTCTGCAATCCGAGCTCCAGCAGGCCAAACAGGAGCTGGCGCGCCTGGAGCAAGCGTCCGCGCTGGCCGGGGAGACCGAGGCGAATATCAATGCCATCATTTCCAGCACCAGGTTACTGGAACAGCAAAACCAGAGGATATTTAATCCCCGTGACAGCGTGAGCGACCTTAAGTCCCTGACGCAAGCGATGCCGCCGGGCACTACTTTCAATACCCTGGACGTAAGTTCCGGTCAAATCTCCGTCGCGGGGGTCACCGCTTCCCCGGAACAGGTGGTGGCGTACGTGAGAAGCCTGGAGGCGTCCGGAAAATTCAGCGCTGCCAATATCATCTGGATAGACAAAGCCCAGAATGCCGGCAGTACGGCTATCTCTTTCCTGATTACCATTATCAGATAAAGGGATACGCTGCTCCATCAATAACCCCGTTAATCAACTGCACAGTCCTCACAGGTAAACATCTTCTCTAATTTTTATGTAAACTTTCTTACGTTTCTAACGCCTTTTACGCCTTTACCAGCTCCACTGCCCGGTCATTAACAATATGTTTATCTTATCCTTGTAGCCGTTTATGCCCCGTTTACCATCAGGATGTTAGCCTTATATCAGAAAAACGGAATAACCCCGAGGAGGCTAACATGATAGCGAAAGTCAAAATTCTGACTATCAGCCGCGACCCGGTACTGGTGAGTTTCCTGCAACGGGAACTTAACAACGATGAATACGAGGCTGTCAATACCCAGCAAACGGGTATCTATCTCAAAGAAGTGCTGGAGGCCGAGCAGCCTGAATTTATCATCCTGGACATCGTTATGCCCACGCTTGATGGTATCGGTACCTGCCTGCAACTGCGGCAGTGGACCCAGACGCCTATCATGATGCTTAGCACCTGGGGCACCGATGGCAGCAAGGTCAAGGGTCTGAACCTGGGCTCGGAAGGATATCTCTCCGAGCAGTTCGGCACCGATATTCTGAAAAAGCGTATCGAGGAAACGCTGGCACGGAGAAACGCGGTGACCAATAACCTGTAAAACCCGGTGCCTTGAAAATCTGAAAGCCGTTCATAGTACTGCTAACAACCGCTTTAAAGGGCCTGGCCATCTTCTGGCCGGGCCCTATTTATTTTGCCGCCAGGCAACCGGCCGCTTTCAGAGTAATCATCGCGATAACATTTACATATTGTTTACGGCATCACCCCCGCTTTTTATGTTTTGTTTCCCGCCCCGGCGATAAGCTGAAACTAGGCATTGAGGTCTTTAACTTCCGGATTTACCAGAGGCCCGGGAAGCTATGAAAAAGAAACTGGCATTTATGTTCATCCTAGCCCTGCTGCTCGTCCCCTGTACGGTGGCCTACGCTTATGATGACGCCGCCGCCGCTACTGGACCGGTCGTTATCACCTCTCCGGAATCCGGCAGCCTGCCGCAGTTTAACGTTTACGGGAACGCCATCGGCGGCGTCACCCCCGGCGAAATCTTCTTTATCGATACCTCCAGCAGTGACGCCGATACCATCTTTACTCTATATATCACCAACGCGGACGAGCTTGTCCACAGCTACCGCTATATGACGCTGAATATCGGCATTTATGTCCAGGACGGCACCGGTGCGTGGGAAAAAGTGCCCACCGGCGCGGATGAGAATTCCCGGGGAATCTATCTGACCATGCAGAACGGGTCGGTGAGCTTCGTTCTGGCAGGGGGCGCCAGCTATAAAATCACCGTTGAAAAAGGCTGCTTTTATTGCTATGGGCTCAATGCCGAAAGAAAATACGCCCTACCCGACTTTTATCTGACAGTGAGTTAAAAAACATACCGCAGGAGGCAGACGTGATTATTTTGTGGATACGGAAAAACAAAAAGGACAAGCAGAAAAACGGCCTGAAAGAGACCAAGAAATCCTTCCAGGAGCACGATGAAGTAATGCGGAAATTCCGCCAGGCGCACCAGGAACTGGAATTCATTACTGATAAAGATATCCTCACCGGGGAAGGTAATCTGCTGGCGCCGGTGCAAAAAGTAAAGCTGGCCGAATACATTCAAAACTAGCTAAATATTCCCCACCTTCCTCCATCCGGATATTTCAATACGGCTCTCCCGCCATCACGCGGGGGAGCTTTATTTTCCGCCTGTTCCCGCCGGCCGCGGTAGCTACGACCGCTTGCCACCGCGCTTTTCAAAATGATAAAATAATCAACGATAGTCCTGGCAGCGGGCCGCTAGCTCAACTGGTAGAGCAGATGACTCTTAATCATCCGGTTGGAGGTTCGAGTCCTCCGCGGCTCACC
>CAYWZO010000029.1:0-24939 GCA_964462865.1 uncultured Dehalococcoidaceae bacterium
TCACCGGAAGGCGTGTATTTTTCCAGCGTGCCTTCGCGCCAGTAGGGAATCTCGTCCAGGGTAAGGCCCGCCGCCAGCTTGGCGGAGATGAGGGCGATGGGGAAGCCGGTGGCCTTGGAGGCCAGCGCGGAGGAACGTGACGTCCTGGGGTTAATCTCGATGATGACCACGCGCCCTGTTTTCGGGTCGTGGGCAAACTGGATATTGGTGCCGCCGATGACGCCTATCCTTTCGACAACCTTATAGGAATATTCCTGCAGGCGCTGCTGCAGCACCGGGTCGATGGTGAGCATGGGGGCCGTGCAGAAGGAATCGCCCGTGTGGACGCCCATGGCGTCGACGTTCTCAATGAAACAGACCGTTATCATCTGGTTTTTATGGTCACGGATAACTTCCAGTTCCAGTTCTTCCCAGCCTTCCACCGACTCTTCGATGAGCACCTGGCCGATGAGGCTGGCGCTGATACCCCTCCCGGCGATGAGGCGCAGTTCCTCGACGTTATAGACCAGCCCTCCCCCCGTCCCGCCCAGCGTGTAGGCCGGCCGGACCACCACCGGGTACCCCAGCTCCGCGGCGATGGCCTCGGCCTCCTCCACGCTCTGCGCAATCTTGCTCCGGGGCATTTCGATGCCCAGTTCGTTCATTGTTTCCTTGAAGGCCAGCCTGTCCTCACCGCGCTTGATGGCATCCGGCTCGACCCCGATTACCTTAACGTGGTATTTGTCCAGGGCGCCACACCGCGCCAGGCTGGCGCTCAAGTTCAGGCCGGTCTGGCCGCCGAGGTTGGGCAATATGGCGTCCGGGTGTTCTTTCTCGATTATTTTTATCATCGTGTCCATATTGAGCGGTTCAATGTAGGTTACGTCAGCCATGCCGGGGTCGGTCATGATGGTGGCCGGATTGGAATTGACCAGCACAATCTGATAGCCGAGCGACCGCAGGGCTTTACAGGCCTGGGTGCCGGAATAATCGAACTCGCAGGCCTGGCCGATGACAATCGGCCCGGAGCCGATGATCATAACCTTCTTGATGTCGTTGCGTCTGGGCATGATAGGTGACTCCTTTTCGCTGTTCTTGTCGCTCTAGTGTACCCTACGTGGCTGAAACGGCGCAACCTGCCGGGCATCCGCCTCTTTAGCCAGTGTTTTCATGTCTGATTACCGCGTTATGTGGTAGAATATTGGTATTTAAAAAGCGTATAGTTTAGAAAAACACGGCCCGATGAAAATACTCCAGGTTATCGATGACTTTTCTCCCGCCGCGGGCGGTTCCGCCGACGTCGCCAGGCATCTGGCAGCGGCGCTGGGCCAGCGCGGGCACGAAGTGACGCTGTACGCCGGAATTATCAGGCCGGCGCCGGGTCACGCTGACTCTTTTACCGGCGTTAAAATCTTCGCCGCCCGCAATTACATCAGCCTCGGCGGGAAACCGCTGCTCATGCCTGGGCTGCTGTCCCGCGTGAAAAGAGAGTCACAGCACTTTGATATCATCCACCTGCATAACTACCCTACCGTGCCCAATATCATGGTTTGCCGCTATGCCCGGCGGTACGGCATCCCCTATGTTTTACAGGCCCACGGCTCGCTGGCCACCTATTTCCAGAAAGGAACGCTGAAAAGAATCTTCGATTTATTCTGGGGAAAAGAAATTTTAAGGGGCGCGGCCGGGGCTATCGCGGTGGCGCCGCCGGAGGCCGAGACCTACCGCCGCATGGGGGTGGCTGGAGAAAAAATCGCCGTCGTCCCCAACGGCGTTGATAGCGCCGAGTTCGAGAACCTGCCCCCGCGCGGCGAGTTCCGGCAAAAATACGGACTGCAAAACCAAAAGGTAATTTTGTATCTCGGCAGAATCCACGCCACCAAGGGCCTGCACCTCCTGGCCGGGGCCGGCGCCGGGCTGCTCCGGCAACAGGGTGATATCCGCCTGGTCATCGCCGGACCGGATGACGGCTACCTGCCGGCCTTGAGGAAACTGGTACAAGCCCTGCAGATTGAAGAGAAAGTCCTCTTCACCGGCCCGCTTTACGGCCGGGACAAACTGTCGGCCCTGATAGACGCTGACGTCTCCGTCCTGCCCTCGTCTTACGAGATATTCGGCATCGCCGCCCTCGAGGCCTGTCTCTGCGGCACGCCGGTCATCGTCACCGACCGCTGCGGCATCGCCCCGGAAATCACCGGGGACATGGGGCAGGTCATCAGGTATAATGAAAACGAACTGAAAGACGCCCTGCTCAAGGCCCTGGCCACCCCGGCCCCGGATGAGGACGGGAAAGCGAAGAGAAGGCAGGCGCTCCTGGCCAGGTTCTCCTGGCAGCGACTGGCGGAGCGAGTTGAAGAAATCTACCGCAGTATCCTGGCAGTCAACGGAATAAAGCACCAGCAGGAGAGGCCATAATGACCATGCAGGTAGCGATTCTGGCCGGCGGCCTGGCCACGAGACTCAAACCCCTGACCGATGAGTTACCCAAGTCGCTGGTGACAATTGAAGGCAGGACTTTCCTGGAATACCAGCTGGAATTCCTCAAGGCCGGAGGCGTCACTAACATCGTCTTATGCATCGGCTACCTTGGCGAGCAGATTGAGCGCTACTGCGGCGACGGCAGCAGGTTCGGCGTGAATATAAAATACAGCCATGAAGGCACTACTCTCCTCGGGACCGCCGGCGCCCTGAAAAAGGCCGAAAACCTGCTCGAGGACGAGTTCTTCGTCATGTACGGCGATTCCTACCTTTTCCTTGATTTCACTACCCTGATGTGTTATTTTAAAAACCAGAACAAGCTGGCACTTATGACCGTTTACAGAAACCGGGGCCGCTACGATAAAAGCAACACCATGGTCGCGGGGAACCTGGTCCGGCGGTACAGCAAGCAGGCCGCGACCGGGGCCATGGAATACATCGACTACGGGGCGAATATCCTGCGGAAGCCGGCCCTGGAACCGGTACCGGCGGCACGTCCCTGTTCCCTTGAAGCACTATTTACGGCACTGATCGAGCGGGAAGAACTGCTGGCCTACGAGGTCAAAGAGCGTTTCTACCAGATTGGCTCGCCGGAAGGGCTGGCGGAGTTCCGCCGGTATATTTCCCGGTCAAGGTAATGGCATGATAATCTCCAGAGCGCCGGTAAGAATAACCCTGGGCGGCGGCGGGACCGACCTGAAGTCCTACTATGCCCATTGGGGCGGCTTTCTCATTGCCGCCGCCATCGATAGATACGTCTTTATCTCGGCCAACAAGAGGTTCTACCCCAGCACCCGTTTAAGCTATTCCGAGACCGAGATTGTGGACGACGTCTCCAAGATAAAACACCGCATCTTCCGGGAGGCGCTCAAGGCGCTGCAAATCGAAGGCGGCATCGAGCTCGTCTCCATCGCCGATGTACCGTCCAACTGCGGCCTGGGCACGTCCTCCTCGTTTACCGTCTCCCTGCTCAACGCCCTGCACGCCTACAAGCGGGAATTCGTCACGCAGCGGCAGCTGGCCGAGGAAGCCTGCCATATCGAGATAGAGGTACTGGGCGAGCCTATCGGCAAGCAGGACCAGTACCTGACTGCCTTCGGGGGCATCACCTGCCTCACCTTTGAAAAGAACGGTGATGTCCAGGTCGAGCCCCTGCATGTCTCCGAGGACACCATCGACCAGCTGGAAAGCAACCTGCTGCTTTTCTATACGGGCATCGAGCGGAGCGCCTCGGCGATACTGCGCGACCAGAATGTGAAGAGCCAGCAGGACGACCCGGCCATGATTGACAACCTCACCCGGATTAAACAGATAGCGCTGGACACGAAAAAGGTGCTGGAAAAAGGCGACCTCGATGAGTTCGGCCGGCTGCTCGATGTCCACTGGCAGACCAAGAAAAAACGCTCGCGGAACATCACCGACACCTTCCTCGATGAATGCTACGCGACCGCTCTGAAGCACGGCGCCATCGGCGGGAAAATCATGGGGGCCGGCGGCGGCGGCTTTTTCATGTTCTACTGCCGCAACAGCGACCATCCCGCCCTGTCTCAAGCGATGAAAAAGATGGGGCTCTCGCCGATGAAATTCCATTTCGACTTCGAGGGCGCCAAGATACTGGTCAACATGAAAAGATTTTAAGGAGCTGGAATTGGATACCAGGAAGTTCATCCGGAATTACCTGTCCGATATGAAAAACGTCATCGATGATATTTCCGCCGAGGACATCGATAAAGCGGTGGGGATACTCTTCGAAGCCTGGCAACGGGGCAGCACCGTCTACACCTGCGGTAACGGCGGCTCGGCCTCCACGGCCACCCACTTCGTCTGCGACCTGGCCAAGACGACCATCGTCGAAGGCAAGCCGCGGTTCCGGGCCTTCTGCCTGAATGACAATATCCCGCTGGTCAGCGCCCTGGTCAACGATAACGGGTTCGACAATATCTATTACGAGCAGCTCCAGGGGACTTTCCGCAAGGGCGACGTCCTCATCTGCATCAGCGTCCACGGCGGCGTCGGCGCCGATAAGGCCGGGCTGTGGTCACAGAACCTGATTAAAGCGATGCAATATGCCAAGGACAGGGGCGGCAAGACCATCGGCCTGGCCGGCTTTGACGGCGGGCTGATGAAACAGATTGCCGACGCCTGCATCGTCACCCCGGTCAATTCGACACCCCACACGGAGTCCCTCCACCTGGCTCTGGAGCACCTTATCTGCCAGTGCCTCAAGCAGAGGATAATGGAGCATGGAGAAAGCGATATTTCTTGACCGCGACGGCGTGGTCAACGAAATGGTTTATTACCCGGAGCACGGGATACTGGATTCCCCTTTTGTCGCGGCGCAGTTCCGGCTACTGCCCAATGTACCGGAGGCGATTAAAAAGTTCCGCGATGCAGGCTTTAAGGTAATTATCGTTTCCAATCAGCCGGGCATCGCCAAGGGGTACCTCTCCGAAGCCACCTTCGAAGAGATAAGATATAAAATGCACACCGCCCTGGAAGCGGAAGGCGCCGGCCTGGACGGCGAGTTCTACTGCCTGCATCACCCCCGGGCCAGGGTCGCCCGGCTGAAAGTTGAATGCGACTGCCGGAAACCCGGCCCCGGTCTCCTGCTCCAGGCGGCGGAAGCGATGGATATCGACCTCGGCAGCTCCTGGATGGTCGGCGACGGGCTGACCGACATCGAGGCGGGCAAGCGGGCGGGCTGCCGGACCGTCCTGATAGGTAAAATGAAATGCGAACTCTGCCACCTGATGGATGAAACGGGCGCCCGGCCAGACTTCGTGGTTGCCGACCTGCTGGAAGCCGCCCGCATCGTCGGCGGCGGAGACACGGGCCGGCTGCCGGCCGGTGCCGGTGAGAAATCGAAGCCGGGTAAAAAATAACAAACGGAGCGGGTTATGGAAATTTTCATTGATTCGGCCAACGTTAAGGAAATCGAGAAATGGGTGAAGATGGGCATTGCCGACGGCGTGACTACCAACCCGTCGATAATGTACAAGGACGGCGTTTACGAAGTGGAAAAAGGGGCGAAGAAGATTGCGGCGCTCATCAAGCCGCGCCCTTTAAGCGTCGAGGTCACCACCAATGACCTCGACGAGATGCTGGCGCAGGCCAGAAAGTTCGCCGCCTGGGCGCCGAACATCGTCATTAAAATCCCCCAGATTAACCAGGACGGCGTCCCCTGCTACGGCGTCATCAGCGAGCTGGAAAAAGCCGGTATTAAAGTCAATGCCACGGTGGCGCTCTCCTTCGGGCAGGTGGTACTGGCGGCCAAGGCCGGGGCTACCTATATCAGCATCTTCGCCGGCCGCGTCGCCGACGAAGGCGGCGACGCCCCGGAGCTCATCGCCCGGGCCACCGGCTGGCTGGAGCGCTGGAACTATAAAAGCAAGATAATCGTCGGCAGCATCCGGTCGGTCATCGATATTCAGGACGCGGCGCTGGCCGGGGCCCACGTCATCACCGTCCCGCCCGAGTTCCTCGCCCGGATGGCCGACCACAAATATACCCGCGAGACGGTCAGGCAGTTCGTCAACGACGCGCAGCGGTCATTGCAGATGATGAAAAAAGGCGGTTAAAGGACTGATTTTTGGCTAAAATTCTATTCGTCCCCTCGGTGGGGCGGGGCATCATCCAGTTCAAGCTGATTCTGGAGGAATTGAACCGGGATGGGAACCATACCGTCACCACCCTTGCCCTGGACCGGAGCCGGGCCGCCGCGCTGGAAAAAGAGGGGTTCCGCCCCAGCGAAATCGCCGATTATCACACCAAAAACATGCTCAAGATTATCCGGGCGGAAAAACCGGATATCCTGGTTACCGATTTCGGCACCTCTCCCACCATCAACCTGATACACGCCGCCAATTACCGCGGTATTCCTTCCCTGATGATTGATTGCGGTATAAAATCTGACAGCGCCCCGATTGTCCGGGCACAGCAGAAGCGCTGGTTAAATAAATTCGGGGCATGGTTTAAAAACCCGGAGAAATTCCAGTCTTTCCCCTATTCCCTGGCCACCCTTCCTGCTCTGGGCCACCCCTGGCAGCTCCCGCTCAAGCTGGCCAGGGTTATACTCGGTTTTTTTCAGGGTTTACCAGGCTACGTCGAAGGTATGAACATGGCGGTCCTTAGCCCGGCCGCCAGAGATTGGTTTATCCGCGAAGGCTTCCCGCCCGGGCGCCTTTTCGTCATCGGCCAGCCGCGGTTCGACCTGATTCTGAAGCAGCGGTTCGACCGGGCGAAGCTCATGAAGGAGCTCGGCATCCCCGATGATACAGGCATCATCGTCCTGGCCACCCAGCCCATGGTGGAGGCCTTTCTCTGGGCGGAAAGGGAGCGGCGGAAGTTCATCGAAACGGTTGCCGGGGCGATGCCGGACTTCCCCGAAAAGAGGCTGGTGATAAAGCTCCACCCCGACGAAGATGAGGCCATTTACCGGCGGCTACTGCACGATATGGGGGACGATAAAATCGTGGTCTGCCGGGACACCGATACTTATGAACTGCTCCATGCCTGCGACCTGCTTATTACCGTTTATTCCACCGTGGCTATCGAAGCCATGCTCTTCAACAAACCCGTTATCACGGTGAACCTGTTCAGTAAGGCGGATATTTTCCCTTACGCCCGGAGCGGCGCGGCCCTCGGCGTTTACCGGGCGGAGGAGCTTGTCCCCGCCATCCGGAAGGCCCTGTACGATGCCGCTACCAGGGAGGAACTGGCCCGAAAGAGCCGGGAATTCACCGGCGAGCAAATCTATAAGCCGGACGGCCAGGCCTCAAAAAGGGGGGCCGAGCTTGTGCGGCAGCTAATCAGGGAAGCCGCCGGAAGGAGAAAAATTGTATAATAGCACCGGGTGCACCAAAGCACCAGGAACACCCGGGAATAGTACTGAAGGGGGAAAGACATGCCCTGGCTGCTGTTAGTAGCCGCCGGTTCCGTTCTGGCGGCGTTGAGCAATATCTCGATCAAGCACGGACTGCTCCAGGTTGACGCCCTGATACCGGCCACTGCATCGTTCTGGCAGAAAATCCCCTATTTTGCGGGCAACCTTTTTGTCTGGCTCGGCCTGGCCGGCCTGGGGACGGCCTTTCTGCTGTGGATAATCGCCCTGTCCAATCTTAAACTGGGCCATGCTTATCCCATCTTTGTCGGCCTGGAGTACTGCCTGGTAATGTTCCTGTCCTGGCTGTTCCTGGGTGATTCCTTCGCCTCGACCAAGATTGCCGGGGGGGTTCTGGTACTGATAGGCATTGTACTCATCAATTTTTAAAACCGGTTATCCTCGAGACTATTTTAAGGGACGGACGGAAAAATGAAGTGGGAAAAACAGAAAGTACTGGTCACCGGCGGTTCGGGCTTCATCGGCAGCCACCTGGTGGAAAGGCTGGTCGGTCTGGGCGCCAGCGTCAGGGTGCTGGTCCACTACAACTCCCAGAACCGCATCGGTCTGCTGGAATCCGTCCCGGACAGAGTCAGGGAGAAAATAGAAATTGTCTGGGGGGATATCAAAGAGGCAGAGGCGGTGGAAAAAGCGGGCCGGGACTGCCAGGTCATATTTCACCTGGCCGCTCTCATCGGCATCCCCTACTCTCACCGGCAGCCGCAGGATGTGGTCATGACCAATACCATCGGCACCCTTAACGTCCTCAAGTTCGCCCGGGACGCCGGGGTGGCCATGTTGGTGACCACCTCCACCAGCGAGGTCTACGGCACCGCCCGCTATGTGCCCATCGACGAGGACCATCCGCTGCAGGGGCAATCGCCCTATTCCGCCAGTAAAATCGCGGCGGATAAAATCGCGGAGAGCTTCTACCGCTCGTACGACCTGCCGGTGGCGGTCTGCCGCCCCTTCAACACCTACGGCCCGAGGCAGTCCATGCGCGCCGTTATCCCGACGATTATCACCCAGGCGCTGTACCGGGACGCGATCCACCTGGGGGCCGTCTCTCCCACGCGCGACTTCACCTTCGTTCAGGACACCGTGGCGGGGTTTATCGGCATCGCCGCATCGCCGCGCACGGTGGGCGAGGTAATCAATATCGGCGCCGGGTTTGAAATCTCCATCGGCGATTTAGCGGCGAAAATCTGCGCCCTGACCGGCAGGAAAGTCCCAATTGTCAGCGATGAAGAGCGGAAACGCCCCGAAAAAAGCGAGGTCAACCGCCTTTACGCCGCCAATAATAAGGCCAGGGAACTGGTGGGCTGGCAGCCGCAGGTCTCGCTGGACGACGGGCTGAAGCAGACGATAAGCTGGATTAAAGCGGCACCGGAAGGCTTCCAGCCTGATAAGTATTACGTTTAGACCAGAGTAAAGGATGTAGAAATTATGCCGGAAAGCAGCGGCGTATATCTCTCGGTTCTTGTCCCGGCCTATAACAAGGAGCCGGTCATCGAGACCACCCTCGCCCGAAGCATTGACTTCTTGAGCACTCGCAACTATAAATGGGAAATCATCGTGATTGACGACGCCAGTAGTGATGCCACCGTCGCCAGGACAAAGCATTTTATGGCGGAGCACCCCGATATGAATATCAAGCTCCTGGTCAACGAGCGGAACCAGCAGAAAGGGGGCGCCCTCCGGAGGGGCATTACCGAGGCTGCGGGCAGGTTCGCCCTTTTCCTGGATGCCGATTACGCCTATCCCATCAACCAGGTGGACAATTTCCTGCAAAACCTGGAAAACGGCGCACCGCTGGTCATCGGCAACCGGACCGACCCGCGTACTACCTATCTGGTGAAACCTATCCGTTTCCCCTATATCTACCAGAGATACCTGCTGGGCCGCGTTTTCAACCTGCTGGTCAGGCTGTTCCTGCTCGGCGGCATTAAAGACACCCAGTGCGGGATAAAGGCCATGCATACGCCAACCGCTCGGGCGCTTATGGGAAAAATGACGATATCCAATTTCGCCTTTGATGTGGAGCTACTTTACATTGCCCGGAAGAACGGACAAAAGATAATCCAGGTGCCGGTTACCTACGACTACATCGATGAACCGAGCTCGGTACATCTACTACAACATTCCGCGGTCATGTTCCAAAGCCTGGTCCGGGTCAGGCTCAACGGCTGGACGAAAAAATACCTGCTGGACACTGAAAGGAAACCTTAATTGAAAACCATCGTCTTCGTTCATCCCCCGCTCAGCCTGCAGAAGCGCTACGGCACTTTAG
This sequence comes from uncultured Dehalococcoidaceae bacterium, assembly GCA_964462865.1. Lineage (GTDB taxonomy): Bacteria > Chloroflexota > Dehalococcoidia > Dehalococcoidales > RBG-16-60-22 > Fen-1077. Next base: position 9,627 of record CAYWZO010000029.1, read on the forward strand.
CGCAGGCAGGCTATACCGAGCCGCCTTTCGGGTTGTGCTACCTGGCGGCGGTCGCCCGGCAGCGGGGGCTGCCGACCAGCATCGTCGATGCCCAGGCATTGAACCTCGGTCTTTCGGAAACGGTGGATGCCATCATGGCCGCCACGCCCGATTACGTCGGCCTTACGGTCACCACCCAGCTCGTCCTTAGTGCCGCGACGGTCGCCACCGAAATAAAAAAAAGGAACCCGAAAATCACCGTAATGGTCGGTGGCGCTCACATTACCGCCCTGCCCGGAGAGACCCTGCGGGAATACCCGTGCTTCGACTTTGCGGTTATTGGAGAGGGGGAGCAGACACTCATTGAGCTCCTGGATGCTCTGGAGACCGGTGGTGATTTGCATAAAGTCGATGGCCTGGCTTTCAGGCAGAACGATAATCAGGTCACCCTCACCGGGAAAAGAGCGATGATTAAAGACCTCGATACACTGCCCTTCCCCGCTTTTGACCTGCTGCCGCGCATGGGTGAATACTACCGCATCGCCACCCAGAGCGTCAACCGGCTGCCGGCATTATCGCTGATTACATCGCGGGGTTGCACCGGCCAGTGCACCTTTTGCGATACCAGTGTCCACGGGCACGTCCCGCGGGCCCACAGCGCCGAGTACGTGGCCAGGCTGATGACCACTTTAAGCCGCGAATACGGGGCCAGGAGCATTTTCTTTGACGATGATAATTTCCTGATTTTTAAGCCCCGTTTGAAAAAGCTGGTGGAGATACTCAAGAACCAGAAACTGGACCTGACGTGGTCCTGCATGGGGCGCGTGAACATGGTTGACGCCGAGCTCCTGGAGCTGGCCCGGAGCGGCGGCTGCTGGCAGGTGATGTACGGCATCGAGACGGCCAGTCAGCCGATTCTGGACCTTTATCGGAAAGGCATCACTACAGAGCAGGTCGAGAAGGCCGTCAGGATTACCAAACAAGCCGGACTGAAGACCAAGGGCTTTATCATGTTCGGCAACCCTCTGGAGACCCGCGAAAGTATCCGGACTACCATCGACTTTATCAAGCGCATCCCTCTGGACGATGTCAGTATATCGTTTTTCACGCCGTTCCCCGGTTCGTCGATATATCCTGAAGTGGAGAAGTACGGCAAGTTCGATAGGGAATGGTCAAAGATGAGCTGTTTCGATATTGTTTTCGTTCCCCGCGGCCTTACCGAGGCGGAGCTGCGCCGGTGGGTCAGGACGGCCTTACGCCAGTTTTATTTCCGGCCCAGGATACTCCTTTCTTACCTCTCCCGCTTTAATTCATGGGCACAGTTCAGGGCCCTGCTGTCCAGCGGTATCACCCTTTTACGGTATATGTTCCCCAATAACAAGCGGAGTCCGTAACATGGAAAATCTGGCTGACAGAGGCATTTCCCTGGTAATCCCCGTGTATAACGAGGAGGAAAATATCCGGAAAGCCGTTCAGGAAGGCCTGGCGTTATTGCCCCAGCTGGCTGCTGATTATGAGATAATCATCGTGGAGAGCGGCAGTACCGATAATACCGGCGCCGTCACCGACCGCCTGGCGAATGAAGACAAACGAGTGAAAGTCATTCACCAGGGGGCGAAGCTGGGGTTGGGCAGCGCCCTGAAAGAGGGCTTTAAAAACGCCCGGTATGAGTCTATTTTCTATATCGACGGCGATAATCCCTTCCGCATGTCGGAGTTCGCCCGCGGTTTCCCCCTGCTCCGGGAGGCGGATATCGTCTGCGGTAACCGCACCAACCGGCAGGAAACCTTTGTCCGTGCCCTTTACTCAAAAATATTCAACCTGCTGATGAGGATACTGTTCGGCGTTAAGGTACGCGATACCCAGATTGGCTTTAAACTGCTGCGTAAATCCGTTTTCGAGCGTGTTAAGCTGACCACCGACAGCATGTTCATTGACGCCGAACTCCTCATCAAGGCACAGAAGGCCGACTACCGTATTACCGAACTGGGCGTGGAGTACCTGGGTAAGCCTTCAGGGAAGTCGTCGGTGACCTTCCGCGAGGTGGTAAAAATCGGAATCGACCTTATAAAGTACCGTTTTGGAGGCCTGAAATAGATGGCCAACGCCACCATGCGCGACGCCCTCCGTCTTTATGTTAAGCAACCTTGGTTCGTTCGCTGGTTTGTCAGGCTCAGGCACCTCCTCAGCCCGTTGGAAGCGCTGGAGGAACTGGTGCCCGGCGAAGGTAAAATGCTGGACCTCGGCTGCGGTCATGGCCTTTTCACCAACTACCTGGCGTTAAAAGCACCTTCGCGGAGTCTGCTCGGGGTTGACCCGGCGCCAACTAAAATACAGGCCGCCAAAAAGACCGAGGCCGCCGTCAGGAACGCCCGCTATATTTTGGGCAGCATCGACGACATCGCCACGGACAGCCGGTTTGATGTCATCACCATCGTAGATGTGCTCTATCTCCTTCCCGAAGCCGAGCAGAAGAAAATCCTGAACGCCTGCCACCAGCTCCTGGCCGATGCCGGGGTGCTGGTGCTGAAGACGCAGGACACCCGGCCACGATGGCGCTACTGGTGGACCTGCTTACAAGAATCTTTGATGGTGGGATTCAGGATGACTCATGGCCAAGGACTCCACTTTATACCGGCGGAAAGAACCCGCCGGATGCTGGCGGAAGCCGGCTTCAACAAGATAAAGCAACATACCCTGCCATCGAAGTTCCTTTACAGCAATATCGTTTTTATCTGTCGTAAAAGTGCGTAATAATCGAAGGTCGAATTATATGTATTCCCGGTTTATAATCCTGCAAAAAATATATTTTATAGGTGCCGAATGTCAGACGATAAAATTAGTTTCTTGAAAAGCCAGTTGAGGTTCCCTCAAAGTATCTACAACAGGCCTAAATGGAACCTCGTAATAAAACACCTTAAGACTCTTGAGACCGGCGTCAATATACTCGACATCGGTTTCGGTTATCCGTTTCTGGATAATTTTATCGGGCAAGATTACAATGTTTATGGCATTGATGTTCAACCGGAAGCTTTAAACGGATTAGACCCTGAACGCTATAGATTCGGAAATATCGAGGATAAAATACCTTTCGAAGACAAAGTTTTCGATGGCGTCGTTATACTGGAGTTAATAGAACATCTTACCAACATTAAAGCTGCGTTTGGTGAAATCAGAAGAGTCCTCAAGCCGCATGGTCTGATTATTCTTTCAACTCCCAACTATTCCTTTTTACCCGGTTTGTTCTGGGCACCTGTGGAAGCAACCTATTTCCGATTATTCGCCAAAGGTTATAGCAATATCGAGGAACACCATACGAATAAATACAGCCGCCGCAAGCTGCTTGCCGAATTGGCCCTGTATTTTGATACCTTTGAGATAAAGACTTTCAGCTTCGCGTTGGGGTTGTTCGCTGTCTGTAAACCTGGCAACTAACTCTTGGTCAAGATTTAATGAAAAGACTGATTGTCAGCGCCGATGATTTCGGCCTCACCGAAGGCATTAACGAAGGTATTATCCGCTGCGCCCGGGAAGGCATCGTCACCAGTGCCTCCATCATGACCAATATGCCCGCCTTCGAGCACGCCGTGGCCCAGGCCGGACAATGCCCCGGCCTGGCGCTCGGTGTCCATCTGAACCTGGTCAAGGGCCGTCCGCTGTTACCCCCGGAACAGGTCAGTTCGCTGGTAGATAACAAAGGTAATTTTTATACCCTCCCCCGCTTTACCCTCAAGCTGCTAATGGGTAAAATTAAACTTGCCGAAGCCGAGCCAGAGCTGCGGAGACAGGTTGAGAAAGCGCTCGCCGCCGGGCTGACGGTTACCCACCTGGACAGCCACCGCCACTTTCATACCTATCCCGCCCTTTTAAAACCGGTGATAAAGATGGCCCGGGAGTACAAAATCAATAAGATAAGGTGTCCGCTGGGCCTTTCCGTGTTACCGGGCAGCATTAAAGAATTCGTCCTCAACACCCTGTCCCGGAACGCCCGGAAGCGCCTGGATATGGCCGGTGTCAGCCATAATGACAGGCTTTTCGAACTGGTGAAGATTGAGGGGGAAAATGACTATCTCCGGGCCATGGCGGCGTTCTTGGAAAGTCTCACCGACGGAGTAACGGAACTCGACTGCCACCCCGGTTTCGTGACCGGGGAGCTTAACGGCATTGAAGCTGCCATCCATAACCGGGAAAAACAGGTGAAAATCCTGACCGACCCGGCGCTGCCCGGGTTATTGGAAACACATGGAATCAGGCTGGTCAATTATGCTGATATCGAGTAGGATAATAGCATGAAAGTCGAAGGGGAAAATATCGGTTTCTGGGGGCGCGAGAGGCCGGTCTTCTGGCTTTTCTTGGCCTTGTATTTCATCCTGGGACTGGCCTACGTCTTCCTGGGACGTTTCTGGGCGGATGAAAGCTGGTACTTCGGCGGTAGCTGGCTGGTGGCGGGTGGCGCGGCTCCTTACGGGGACTTTTTTATCCACCATAATCCACTGTTCTTCTATGTCTACGCCGTTCCCCAGTACGTCTTCGGCCCCAGCCTCATCGTAGGACGGCTGACCTCCCTGGTCATCATGATGGTCAGCTTCTGGCTTACCTGGCGGCTGGCGCGCCGGCTGGGCGGCGGCAAGGCCGCTCTGATCGCCGGGGGATTGCTTATCACCAATATCTTCCTTGCCTATTACTATACCACCTTCTCCTACCGTATCCTGGAAACCTTATTTATACTCGTCTTTTTTAATATCCTGTTCGGTGACTTGCGGGACACGCTGAAGTATCCCCTGGCTACTTTTCTTCTCTGCCTCGTCGTCGCCATCAGATATCCCGTCGATATCACTTCCGGGCTGCTCGTATTGTACCTCGTCTATGTTATATATCGCTGCCGGCACCAAAAAGATGTTATTACACTTTCTTTGGCGGTAGCTGTAGTGACCCTGGGAGCTATCTTATTACCCTTTATCATTACGGCCGGGGGCCAGTACTTTTTCGATACCGTAACCTATGCTTTTAAAACAAACGACTTCTGGGCGGAATTCGGGGTGACAGGAATGCCCGGCATCATCGACCGGATTTACCATGCCCTGCTTGTCCTTACAGAGGTGTTCCGGACTTACTATGCCGTCGCCGCCATAATGGTGGGACTGCTCGGGTATCTTGTTTTTAAGATAACGCAGGAAAAAGCCCGCTTAAGGGAGCTTATCACCAGGAACCAGAACCTGGTTTTTCTAATTGTGTTCATTCTCCTGTTTGAAGTATTCTGCGCCCTGGCGTATCTTAGCTCGGTCGGCTTGAGGACGCTTACTTTCCCGGCGGCGGCCGTCCTGGCCGGGGTGGGGTTGAGTAAAATCATCGCCGATATCAGGGAGAAAAGCGCCACCTGGCTGCTGAACGGCCTGGTTATCGCCCTGATTGTGCTGACGCCCCTGGCGCAGTACGGCCAGGGGGGCGAGTCCCGGCCCGCCCTGAAATGGGCTGATGCTGATATAAAGTACATCCAGGATGTCTCCTCAAAAATCGCCGGTTATACGCAGGAGGGCGACAGCGTGCTTACGTTCACGCCGCCGCTGGCCTTGCAGGCCGAAAGAAAGTTGATGCCGGGGATGTTGATGGAGCTCTTTAACTTTTTTCCGACCTGGGATACCGCCAGGGTTATGAAATACCACCTGTATAATGAAAGTATGCTCCTGGGCTACCTCAAGTCCAGGGCTGCGGGGGCGGTGGTCCTGGACGACCGTTTCTTCAGCGGTCAGGGCCAGGGTAAAATTCTGGACAGGTACCGCCAGGAAATCTTCAGCACCCTGGAAGATAATTATTACCTGGCGGAAACGATTACCTTTCCGCCCGAGCAAAACCGCGCTAACGTCTATATCTACCTGCCGCGCTCACCGTGAGAAAAAACCATGTACAAGTTTTTGATAGTCGGCTTCGGGTCAATCGGGAAAAGGCACCTCGATAACCTCAAGAAAATGGAGGGGGTCGAAGTGGCGGTGCTGACGCGCCGCCATATTGAAATTCCCGGTGTTGAATTGTTCCGTTCGCTGGACGAGGCCCTGCGCCGGGGGTCTGACGCCGTCTTTATCACCAACGAAACATCAGCGCACATCCCGGCAGCGCTTGCCTTCGCCGAAAGGGGCTGCCACCTTTTCATCGAAAAGCCCCTTTCCCATAACCTCAAAGACATCAACCGCCTGTCTAAACTCGTAAAAAGGCACAACCTTAAAGTGATGATAGGCTGCAACATGAGGTTCCACCCCACTATCGGTCTGGGGCGGGAGTTGGTCCAGAAAGGCGCTGTGGGCAATATCGTGGCGGCGCAAATCCAGGCGGGTCAATACCTGCCGGACTGGCACCCCGGCCGGGACTACCGCCAGTCCTACAGCGCCCGGCGGGACAAAGGAGGGGGCGTTATCCTGGACCTCATCCACGAACTGGACTACGCTTACTGGTATTTCGGCGCCGCCGAACGGGTATTCGCTTTCAGCGGTAAAAAGGGCAACCTGGAAATAGAGACCGAGGACACGGCGGAAATCCTGCTGGAGTTTCGAAACGGGGTCTGGTGCCAGGTGCACCTGGACTACCTGCGGCGCAGTCCCGCCCGTGCGTTCACGCTGCTCGGTACAGAGGGGATTGTGGAAGGTGATATAATCAATAATAACGTCCGGGTCTATGAGGCCAGCCGCCAGAACTGGGAGGCCGGCAATACGGGAGGCGCTTACGATAATAACGAGATGTACCTCGCCGAACTCAAGCACTTTATCAGTTACCTTGACGGCGCCCTGCCGCAGCCTCTGATAGGCCTGGAAGACGGCATCAACGTGCTGAAGATAGCGCTGGCGGCCAGGGAGTCCGCCCGGACGGGCAAGGCCGTCAGGCTGTAAATAAGGCGGAGCAATTTCTGATGAAAATTCTAGCTACCATCTGCGCCAGGGGAGGCTCGAAGGGGGTGCCGGGCAAAAACGTCCGCCCGCTCGCCGGGAAGCCCCTGATTGTCCACACCATCGAGACGGCCAGAAAGTGCCGCCTCATCGATAGGACCATCGTTTCCACGGACTCGCCGGAGATTGCGGATATCGCCCAGGCCGCAGGCGCCGAGGTGCCGTTTATCAGACCGCCGGAACTGGCGGCGGACACCGCCCCCAAGCTGGCGGCCATCAAGCATGCCGTCCGCTTTCTGGAAACGCAGCAGGCCTACCGCCCGGACATCGTTGTCGATTTAGACCCCACCTCTCCCCTGCGGACGGTCAGCGACATCGAGGCCTGCATCAGGCTCGTCAGCGACGAGGGGGCGGATAACGTCTTCAGCGTCATCCTGGCGCACCGCAACCCCTATTTCAACATGGTCGAGGTCGTCGGCGGGCGCGTGCAGCTCGTCAAACAGCTGCCCTCAACACTGGTAAGGCGGCAGGACGCACCGCCGGTCTACGACATGAACGCCTCGATATATGTCTGGAAGACAGAGGCGCTGCTCGGTAACGAATCCCTGTTTCTGGAGCGTACCCGCATTTACGAGATGCCGGAATGGGCCAGGGACATCGACGGCGAGACCGATTTCAAGTTCGCCGAGTTTATTATCAAAGAGGGATATCTGGATGCTGAAAAATTTAAGCGTCAAGGGTAAGAAAATCATCATCACCGGGGCTACCGGTATCCTGGGGTCTGTCTATGCCGGGGGTTTTTCCGAGCAGGGGGCGGACGTGGCCATCGTCGACCTGGATGAAAAGCTCTGCCGGCAGAGGGCTGATGAGCTATCCCGGAAGTACGGCACGCGTCCACTGGGCATCGGCTGTGACATCACCGGTCAAGCAGCCGTTAAAGCGATGGTGCAGAAGGTCATGGCCGAATACGGGCGTATCGACGTGCTGGTGAACAACGCCGCCACCAAGACGAAAAACTTCTTCGCCCCTTTCGAGGAATTCCCCCTGGCCGACTGGGAAAAAATCATGGCCGTCAACGTCAACGGGATGTTCCTGTGCAGCCAGGCGGTAGCCGCGGAGATGGAGAAAAGAAAATCCGGCAGCATCATCAACATCTCTTCGATTTACGGCATCGTCGCCCCCGACCAGCGTATTTACAAGGGCGGTCTTTACGAGGGTAAGGAGATGGACACCCCCTTGATCTACTCCACCAGCAAGGGCGCCGTCGTCAGCCTGACGCGCTATCTGGCGACCTATCTGGCGCCCTACAATATCCGGGTCAATACGGTCACGCCCGGCGGCGTCTTCAGCGGGCAGAACGAGACCTTCGTGAAAAACTACGGCCAGCGGTGCCCGCTGGGCCGCATGGCCCGGCCGGAAGAGATATTCAGCGCCGTCTATTTCCTGGCCTCCGATGCTTCGAGCTACATCACCGGCCACAACCTGGTGGTCGATGGCGGCTGGTCGGTATGGTAAAGGGGCAGGTCTTGAGAGATAAAGTCAAAATCGGCGATAGGCTGGTCGGCCCCGGCGAACCCTGCCTCATTATCGCCGAGGCCGGGGTCAACCACAACGGCGATGTCCGCCTGGCTAAAAAGCTGATTGATGCCGCCGTTCGGGCCGGGGCGGACGCGGTAAAGTTCCAGACCTTCAGGACGGAGGAAGGAATTACCCAAGGAACCCGGAAAGCCAGATACCAGAAAGAGGCCACCGATGCCGGTGAGTCCATGTTTGAAATGGTCAAAAAGCTGGAGCTTACGGGAAAAAGCTTTAAAGACCTGTTTGCTTACGCCCGTAAGAAGGGTATCATGTTCTTGAGCACGCCCTTCGATAAAGGCAGCGTGGATTTACTGGACAAGCTCGGCGTACCGGCCTTTAAAATTGCCTCCGGGGAGATTAATAATTTCTCTCTTCTCAAATACATCGCTAAAAAAGGCAAGCCGGTTATCCTCTCCACCGGCATGTCCACCCTGGCCGAGGTCAAAGAGGCCGTGGCCGCTCTCCGTAACGAGGGACTGGAAGGAATCGTCCTGCTCCATTGCGTTTCCTGCTACCCGGCCAGAGTTCAAGATACCAACCTCAAGGCGATGACAACCCTGCGGCATGCCTTAAAACTGCCGGTGGGCCTGTCCGACCACTCCACCGGAATTACCGTGCCCATCGCGGCTGCGGCCCTGGGCGCCTGCGTCATCGAGAAGCATTTCACGCTGGATAAAAAACTCCCCGGCCCCGACCATAAAGCGTCGCTGGAACCAGGCGAATTCAAAGAAATGGTAAAATCTGTCAGAGATGTAGCCAAGGCCCTGGGCGACGGCGTCAAGCGCCCCGCCGCCGCCGAGGCAGAAATCAGGAAGGTCGCCCGCAAGAGCATCGTGGCCGCGCGGGACATACCCGCCGGCACCGTCATCACCGGAGATATGCTGGCCATCAAGAGGCCGGGCACCGGCCTGGCGCCAAAACGCCTTGACGCCATCATCGGCAGAAAGACGAAAACGAATCTCCGGCGTGATGAGCTGCTGGACCTGAAGAAATTATTATGAAAAGAAAAATCGCGGTAGTCACCGGCACCAGGGCGGAGTACGGTATTTTTAAGCCGGTGCTGAAGGCCATCCAGGCCAGACCGGGGCTGGAGCTGGCCCTGGTGGCGACGGGAATGCACCTCTCTCGCGAGTTCGGCTACACGATAACGGAGATTAAGAGGGATGGTTTTCAAATCGCCGCCCGGGTGGACATGATGCCCGCTGACGACACTCCGGCTGCCATGGCGGAGTCGGTAGGCAGAGGCATTACCGGCCTGGTGCGCGCCTGGCAGCGGCTGAAACCGGATATCATTCTGGTTCTCGGGGACAGGACGGAGCCCCTGGCGGCGGCCGTTGCCGGAGCCTATATGAACATCCCGCTGGCGCATATTCACGGCGGGGATGTCTGCGGTAACATCGACGATTCAGCCAGACACGCCATCACCAAGTTCGCCCATATCCATTTCCCGGCTACTAAGACCAGCGCGGAACGCATTTTAAAAATGGGCGAGGAGGCCTGGCGGGTGCGCCTGGTAGGCTCTCCGGCGCTGGATGTCGTCCTCCATGAGCCCCTGCTGCCGGCCGCGGCGCTGGCTCAAAAATACGCCCTGGACCTGGCCCGGCCGTTAGTCCTCGTCATCCAGCATCCGGTAACGTCCCAGGCAGACGAGGCACCGCAGCAAATGCAGGTAACTATGGAGGCGGTCGTGGCATCAGGTCGCCCGGCGGTGGTGCTCTACCCCAACTCGGACGCCGGCGGCCGGAGAATGATTGAGGTTATCAGGGAGTACCAGAAAAATCCCCTGATTAAAGCTTTCCCCAGCCTGCCCCGCCGGGAATACTTGAGCCTGATGAAGCTGGCGAGGGTCATGGTGGGCAACTCCAGCGGTGGCATCGTCGAGGCGCCATCCTTCGGCCTGCCGACCGTCAACATCGGCATACGTCAGGACGGACGGGAGCGCGGCGCCAACGTCATCGACTGCGACCACCGGAAAAATGATATAATCAGGGCGATAAAGAAAGCGCTGGCAGACAAAGAGTTCCTGGCCGAGGTGAAAAAGTGCCGCAGCCCTTACGGCGATGGCAGGGCCAGCCGGAGAATAGCTGAAATCTTAAGCGAAATGGAGATAACGCCCCAACTTCTCCAGAAAAAGATTACCTATTAGCTGGAGAGATATTATGGCGAGAAGATTTAACAACTGGCAGCCGCCGGGAAAAAATAAACTAGTAATATTAGGAGCGGGTGGCCTGGCGAGAGAAGCTTATTGGGTTTTAAGGGATTTCAATAAGACAAGTGGTAATGATATGGAAATGTTAGGTTTTATCGATGAAAACCCGGCCAACTGGGGAAAGAACCTGTGCGGTGCTCCTGTTTTAGGTGACTTTCACTGGTTTGCATCAGTGAAATCAAAACATGAAATAAAGGCTATTTGCGCCGTTGGCTCACCTCAAATCAAAAAATCATTTGCAGCCAAGGCTAAAAGAGCAGGCCTTGGATTTTTCACTCTAGTTCATCCTGACGTCAAACATTCGGATTTTATAGAGATTGGCCTCGGAACAGTAATTACCGCTGGATGCCTATTGACTACGCAAATCAAGATAGGCAATCATGTCTATTTAAATCTGGATACAACCGTAGGGCACGACGTGATTATCGAAGATTTTGTAAACGTGGCGCCAGGCTGCCATTTATCAGGGAATGTAATCTTGAAAGAAGGGGCTGATTTGGGAACCGGTGCAATTGTACTTCAGGACGTTACCGTAGGCAGTTGGTCAGTAATCGGCGCCGGTGCCGTGGTAACTGAAAATATCCCCGATAATGCCCTGGCCGTGGGCGTCCCGGCCAAGGTCGTCCGGAGATTAAAACCGGGAGAAGCCGGCCGATGAGCTGGAAAATCCCCCTCTTTAAAATCCACTGGGACGAGGAAGACGTCCGGATGGTGCAGGATACCGTCCGGAGAGGCATGTTCTGGGCTATCGGCCCCAATATCGAAGAGTTTGAAAAGAGGCTGGCCGCCTATATCGGGAGAAAGCACGCCCTGGCCTTCAATTCAGGCACCTCGGCCCTCCAGGCCGTCCTGATGGCCTATGGCATCGGTAGAGACGACGAGGTCATCGTCCCCTCCTTTACCTTCATCGCCACCGCCAATGCCCCCCTCTTCGCGGGCGCCCGGCCCGTTTTCGCCGATATCGAGGAAAGGACTTTCGGCCTTGCACCCGCCGACGTCCGGGAAAAGATAACACCGCGGACGAAAGCGATGATTCCCATCCATTACGGCGGCTGTCCCTGCCTCATCAAAGAGCTGGTGGCGCTCGCCCGGGCCCATAACCTGGTTCTTATCGAAGACGCCGCCGAGTCGCTCGGGGCGTCCGCGGCCGGCCGCAAGCTGGGCACTTTCGGTGATGCTGCTATATTCAGCTTCTGCGCCAACAAGGTCATCACCACCGGCGAAGGCGGGGCGGCGGCCACTGATTCCCGTGATATCTATGAAAAATTGAAGCTCCTAAGGTCTCACGGCCGGGCGGAGAACGCCAACTATTTTTCCTCGACGGAGAACATGGATTATGTCACCCTGGGCTATAATTTCCGCATGTCGGATATCACCGCCGCCCTGGGCGTCGCCCAGATAAAAAAGCTGGACAAAGTTGCCGCGGTGAGGCGGCAAAGAGCCGAGAGGCTCTCGGCCAGGCTGTCGGGCATTCACGAGATAGAGACCCCTCGCCCCCCGGACGGTCTTTTCCATGTCTATCAGATGTACACCATCAGAGTCAAAGGCGGGCCGGCCCGGCGGGACGCCCTGCTCGCCTACCTCGCCAGGAAAGGAATCATGAGCAAGGTATATTTCTCACCGGTTCACCTGACCCATTTTTATAAAAATATCCTGAAGTATGATTGCCGGCTGCCGGTCACGGAGCGGCTCGCCGGAGAAGTGCTGACCCTGCCCCTGTACCCGGACCTGACCGAAGACGAAATCGCAGTGGTGGCGGAAAACATCGCAAATTTCTTTAAAGGAAAGTAGATGGCTAATATCTTTCAGGACAAAAGCATACTGGTCACCGGCGGGACCGGCTCCATCGGCAGGGAAATCGTACGCCGACTCCTCCCCTTAAAACCAAAGGTCGTCAGGGTCTTGAGCAATGACGAGAACAGCCTGTTCGCCCTGCAACAGGAACTGAACAACCGTCCCGATGTCAGGTTCCTGGTGGGCGATATCCGGGACAAGGAACGCGTCAGGAAAGCGGTGGAGGGAATCGACTTCGTCTTCCACGCCGCCGCCCTGAAGCACGTCCCCCTGTGCGAGTACAATCCCTTCGAAGCGGTCAAGACGAACGCGCTCGGCACGCAGAACCTCATCGAGGTGGCCCTGGAAGAAGAGGTCAGCAAATTCATTACCGTCAGTACCGATAAGGCGGTCAACCCGGTGAACGTGATGGGGGCCACCAAGTTGCTGGCGGAGCGATTGACGATATCCGCCAACTACTATAAAGGCGCCCGGGCCACGGTCCTCGCCTGTGTCAGGTTCGGCAACGTCCTCGAGTCCCGGGGTTCCGTGGTCTCCGTATTCCAGGAGCAGATTAAAAAAGGCGGCCCGGTCACCGTGACCGACCCCGATATGACCCGGTTCGTGATGACGTTGCCCGGGGCCACCGCCCTGGTCCTCAAGGCGGCGGAAATGGCTAAAGGCGGCGAGATATTCATCTTCAAGATGTCCGCCCTGCGCATCGGCGACCTCGCGGAGGCCATGGTGGCACAACTGGCGCCGCAGTACGGCCATGACCCGAAGAAAATAAAAATAGAAATCACCGGCAAGAGGGCGGGAGAGCGGCCCCGGGAAGAGCTGATTACCGAAGAAGAGGCCGAAAACGCCTACGAGGTTGAGGATATGCTGGTGGTGATGCCGGCCACAACGACCGGCGCAAAAACCGGAAAAACACCGGCCGGCTCACTCCTCTCGGATAACGCCGGTCTATTGACCAAAGCACAGATCAAGGCCATGCTGTCAGGCAGCCTTGATTTAACTTTATAGCCAGAGTTTTAACATGGATTTTTTAAGCACCGCTGCCGGATTCGTTTCGGCCATTGCCCGGCCCCTGGGCTTAGGCCCGAAGGTTGAGGAACTGGTGATAAGGCTCGGCGCCCGCCGGACCACCGCCAGGGTGCCGGAATCACCCCGCCTTATCTGGATTGAGCCGACGAACGCCTGCAACCTCCGCTGCATCATGTGCGACCGGAAAGCGGTGGAAAGCCGGAAGACCGGCACTATGGACTTCGAGCTCTATACCAGAATCGTCGATGAGGCCGCTGCTATGGGGGCCGGCGAGGTGTCCATGGGGCTGGGCGGCGAGCCGCTTATCCATCCCCGCCTGCCCGATATGATTAGGTATGCCCGGAGTAAAGGCCTCACGGTGAGCTTCAACACCAACGCCAACCTGCTGGACGAAGCGAAGTCCCGGGCGATACTGGAAAGCGGGCCCGACAAGATAGTCTTCTCGGTGGACGGGGCTTGTAAAGAGACCTATGAGAAGATAAGAGTGGGCGGCAACTTCGATACCGTTACCGCCAACATTAAAAGGTTCCTGGCGCTGAAAAAAGAGATAGGGCTGGATAAACCCAGGACGGTATTTCAGACCATCATCATGAAAGGCACCGAAAATGAGATTGGTACCGTTATCGACACCTGGCACCCCCTGGTGGACGAGGTCTCGGTCGCTGCGGTGGCCGAATACGGCCATATCGGCGGAGTGTCACTGGTCAAGCGTAACCGGAAATCGCCGCGCATACCGTGTCCGCTGCTCTGGTTTTCCCTCTCCATCCAGTGGAACGGCGATGTCACCGTCTGCTGCAACGACATGGGCGGGGAGCTGGTCATCGGCAACATCACCCGGGACAACCTGAAAAGCCTGTGGCAAAGCGATAAACTCAACGAGATGCGCCGGATTCTCCGTAAAGGCCAGACAGGCAAGATACCGCGCTGCGACCGGTGCGAGGCAATCAACGTGGACCTGATCCGGCAGAAAAAAGCCCTGGTGGCCGGGGTGGCGAGTAAGGCCGGAAGGAAAAAGATTACAGTGACGGTAGAGTGAAATAAACGTCTCTGAAAATACCCATTACTTATCGCTCATTTTTAATGAAGACAAGACATGAAGGCGTATTTTCTCAAGATCTTCGTAGTTTTTCGAACCCGGAGATAATTCGATAGCTTGCTTCCTGATTTTCTTTCGCCCTGCCAGTATCTCGTATGACCTGCTTATCCTTTTATCCGCCCAGCCGGGTAAATTCAAGGAATCAAGTACACGCCCCGCTTGACTCTTTAAGGGATAGTGCCTGTTTATATAGGCGGCCATGGCAGTATCGATCACTTTTTTTGACTTCTCAATATCCATTTGCGATTGGCGGTTCATATGTGTAGCCAGGCAGTCCCGGAATTTCGCGTATTCCTCATCATACTTGCCCGCATTTATTGCCTCCCTAAGGTCCATCGGCCAGTGCTTGGCTTCGTGCCTGGTACGGGCCATGTAAAAAACGTCCAGACATTCCATCTTACCGTATATCATGGTAAACATTGAGGGGAGCAGTTCCCCAAACAATATGGGTGAAACGTGGCAGTTTATCAGCTCTCGATAAGCCTTTTTTAAAACGTCAGTCCGGTGAACGGCATAAATAGTAGGTAAAAAATACCGTGATAAGTGTTCGGTCAGCCTGTCCTCCGCCTGGGGCGACCGTATCGATTCGGCCGTATAAGCGGATTCCCAGATAAATCGTTGTTCTCCTTGGCTATTTGTCTCCAGATGGAAAAAGACATACCGGCCGTGGGCAACAACAAAATCCCTGTTCTTTTCCAAAAAGTCTACGGACTTATTGATTCCGTGAGGAGTAACAAAATCATCATCGGCACAGAA
>CAYWZO010000030.1:0-451 GCA_964462865.1 uncultured Dehalococcoidaceae bacterium
AAGCGCCTCATCAGGAGTGTCATCGCCGTCGTCATTACGGCTGGTATCTCATTCATTTTCTGGAAGTGGCTATTCTATATCCTCATTTTACCGGCCAAGGACATAAATCTCATCTTCGTCGAACTGACGGAGATGATTGGCACCATCATGAGGGTATGTCTCGCCAGCGGCCTTATCCTCGCCATGCCCTACCTGACCGTGCAGGCGATATTGTTTGTCCGGCCGGCGCTGACCCGGAAAGAGACGAGGTATGTGTATATCATACTCCCCTGGATTGCGCTGATGTTCCTGGGGGGAGTCGTCTTCGGCTACTTTATCCTGATTCCGCCGGCCATCGGATTCCTGTCTACCTTCGGCAGCGATATCGCCACCCCCCAGATAAAAATCGGGAACTACATTTCCATCATCACGCGGCTGCTGCTGGCCATTGGGCTAGTCTTCGAGATGCCTG
>CAYWZO010000030.1:461-22510 GCA_964462865.1 uncultured Dehalococcoidaceae bacterium
AGGCATCGTCAAGCCGGAGTGGCTGGCTTCAAAGAGGAAAGCGGCCATCATCATCGCTTTCATTGCGGCAGCCATCATCACCCCCACCTTCGACCCCATCAATCAATGCCTGGTGGCGGTGCCGCTGGTTGTCCTGTATGAAATGAGTATCTGGCTGGCGAAGCTTGTCTACCGCCGGAAAGAGGCGGTGGTGGCCGCGACAGAAGAGACGTCAACATAACCTTGATACCGCCTGAGTAAGTGATATATACTAGTCCAGACCGGGGGAGCGGATGAGTCCCGGTGGGCTTCGCGGACTTCAAATCCGTTGGGGGGTGCTGATAACGCCTTCGGTGGGTTCGACTCCCATGCGCTCCCGCCACGTTTTTTAACCCGCAGTACATTATTTCGCTAGGTCGCTGGGAGTCGATGGCGATGGTTAAGTGGTATACTAGGTCTGTTATGTTGATTCTTTACGATAGTACCAAGAGTTATAACTTCGTCCACTATTCTAATGATGTGAATATTTGTAAGCCTATTAAGATTGACTATGGCGATATTCTAGGCCCTTACTAGTTGTACTACCTGTTTTTGGTTGTTTAATAGTACCTTTCTTTAGGACTATGGCTAATATAATTTTCGGTTTCATTAGTCTTACCTCAAATATTTTTTCGGATAAGATGAAAGAGTTGCTTAATTACCTTGTATATACTTCCTGTTTTTCAAAAGATATTCCAAAAGGATTTGGCAGGCATTCTTTAAGGGTCTCCCGGTATTCTACGTAACCACAAGCTATACAATATGCCTCATCTTTATAGCCAGGGTCAACGTATAATTTCCCAGAGCACCTCGGACATTTTTTATTCCTCATAGTACAGAGGATAAAAAATCTAAGTAAATAAAATGGTAATTATTAGGTAATAATTCGGTAAGGATATTGTTAAAGAAATGATAAAGATCTATAAAGTCAAAATTTCTCGTTTAGGTCAGAGGTTAATAGATATTAAGTCTTTGAATAGCACCGCTGAAGACTATCAAGTACACCAACGAACCCTACGAAGACAAGCGAATTTTGAATATAATGTCGAATGTTCAGAAATGCAAAAAGAACGGGTGCCCAATATTTATATTAAGGATATAGATTGAGGGGTTCGACTCCCATGCGCTCCCGCCAGTTGTCTTGGCCTTTACTTCTCTTGGTTTTCCCGACTTATTACAGACTAAACGATACCCGTTCATGCTCCAATATCTTGCAACAACCAACAACCAGACGATACAGATGGTTTCTTCCTCAATCTCTATAATTTTTTATATATTTTCAAATACCCTTATTTTTGAGAATCCTTCACAATGGATAGCTCTTCCAACGTAAACCCTTGATCTTAATGAAACCACTTTATTCCTGATATTCTTCAGAACATATAATTCAACCCCAACTTCACTTTCAGGGAAAATAGGCTTTTTAAACTCAAGGTTGTGTTCCCTTAATATTGTAGAATTTCCAAAGGCTAATACAAGGGACTTGATAATGATAGATGAAACAAGGACTCCTGAAACGAGTCTCTTTTCGAATCCTACTTTTTTGGCATATTCGTCATCATGATGTAGTAATGGGAAAAAATTAAATGCCTTTCCAACCTCCTGTGTCCACTCATTATCGATGATATATTTATAATTCACGCTTTCACCCTGCTGAAGCATAGCTACACCTCTACGAATTCTATTATGGTGCTAATACCCGCTGATATAACATATGATACCTTGTATTTAAACATATGTAATATTTCACCATATGTTTGCCAAATAGCATCGCATCGCTTTATAAATAATATACAATAGCCTGTACCAGCTTTCACCGTCACACGAAACAAGGTTGCTTTCTTAATAACTAATTTCCGCATTTTACCATATCAATTGAGATGTTGAAAAGTGACATAGTATTAACATAAGCTTTCACTCTCATGATTACACAAAAATTACATAGGTACCCTATGAGCCAATAGGATATATGATACTTTTGAAGGCAGACCGCCCGGTCTTTAAATATCTCTGGGTAGCTTAGAATTTAACAAAGTCGCCAATAGCGTCTTCGGTGGGTTCGATTCCCATGCGCTCCCGCCAGAGAAATTACGTCATACAGGCTGTCAATACCATGCTCAAGGCATTAACGGGGGCAGTCAGCTAGTTGGCCAGGTCCTTGCCGTGCGGGTTCCGCAGATAGTCGAGCTTGATAGTACATTCGCTGCCCAGCCGTTCGATCATCCTTATCGCCTGGCTGGCCTGCTCTGATTGTTTTTGCCGCAGTCGGGTATGGATCGCCTTGTTCAGCGCCGGGTGTTCCGGATAATATTCCCCGAGTACCCGGAAGCCTTTATCGGTGATTTTATACCCCTTGATTCTTGTCTTGACGATGTAACCCTTGCGCCTTAAGCTTTCAATTGTCGAATTGATAAAAGGACTATTTCTGGCGATACGCCCATTTGTGATCTGTTTCGTCGTGCCTTTGTTAAGGACGATGGCGGCCAGTATTTCTATTTCACCCTTTAACATCATCACCCATCCCCTGGCTATTGCCTGTAAAAAATAGACTATCTCATCATCGATTATAAAAGGGTGAAGTTTAAAATTAGATAAAGAAATAGTATGAATTCAGTAGGAAAACAGGTGACCTGGCGCGGTGACTCACGCCATATAAAAAAACGCCCGGTAGCTTCTAAGCCTTCGGGAACACCTGCGGCTCAAAGCTGCCGGGACGGTAGTTACACAAATATGGCTGCTGACACGGTGGAATTCAAGAGAAATTCACGTGGATAAACAGATTAAGGACAATCGGGTCAACCGCCGCCGGACTAAGGGGTCGATTGCAGAATAACGCCGCCGTCCTGAGAAATCGCGTAGACACAGCCCGTTTTGACCGTGCCGTCCGCATCGAGCCCTGTCATGTAACTGCTCAACGTGTAATTACCACTGTCCGCGGTGACCTGGTCCATGTCATTGACATCAGTATAGGCCGCATCCAGGATGCCCGCTTTACATTCCGCCAGCATGGCCATCACCGCCGTTTGAACGTTGTGGAGTTCGGCATCATAGGACTGCGCCTTTCCCCGCCCGATGAATTTTCCGACGTTGGGCACCGCCACCGCCGCCAGGACTCCCAGGATGGCAATAACAACTAATAGCTCAATCAGGGTGAAACCCTTTTGTCCGGAATTTAAACGTGAGATTCCTTGCCTCATCGCTTACTTTTTCCCGCTTTTTATCTGGGTTTCTTTAATCTACTCTAATAATAATATTATGTGCGAAACCGCATTTACCGTAAAGATATAATTAGTACCAGAATATACGTAACATTGGTACTAATCAATGCCAAAGACACGGGTAAAGGCATCCCGCAGGCCGGGTTGCCTGCTTGCGGTAATCCATGCGGTTCTCCCCGCTTAAGGATGGTCAAACAGGCCCCGGAGACATAGCGAGAACCGGTTCAGGCGCCGGCAACTGTCTTAAGACCTGATTACACTTTTCCAGTTTCTCCAGGACCCTGTGCAATTCGCCCTCCGCTTGATTCAGGTTATCCCCGGCAAGTTCAAAATTAGATACCGCCTTCCGGAGGAAGCCATCAGCCTCAAGCATCAGTTTGTTACCGCTCCCCTCCTGGAAATCACGCCTGGACTGGCTCTTGATTTCCTCATGAACTTTGTAGTCCAGAAACTGAATGTTCTTGTTCACCATCCTGCTTCAACCTCCTGGCGGTCTGTCAGCATCGCCTGCTTATCCCCAATATCAATTTTATCAATGATGTTCGCCAGTGCCTATAGCTCTTTGGTCAGGATGCGGGCAGGACATATCAGCTACCCGCCTAAAAGCTACCACCCAGTACTAAAATAAAGGGTAATAAATTACTAATTGGTACTATCTACCTATATCCAGACCACCGGTCACGGTTTAAAATATACAAAGGAATAATTATACGCTCGAATAACTTATTTATCCAAGGCGGAACGGATTGTATTTTATGGCAAAACACGATACCAGCACCGAAACAAAACAGGACGAATTTTCCAAGATTTTTGACGAATACCGCGCCAAAATCGAGGAGATAACACGCCGTACGGAAAAGAATCTCCACTCCGTCGACGTTACACCCGGTGATAACCATAACGACGAAGATGAGCAAATCGAAGTAGTATCCGCGCCGCCTCAACCGGAAGCGGCGGTCAATGACGATGCTCCCCCACAGGCCGAATCCGCACCTTCGCCGGCACCGGCACCGGAAAGCCATCCCGAGGAGTCCAACAACCGGGTCGAGGCTGGAAGGCCGGCTTTTGAAGAATCAGCCGAGATTATTGATGAGGCCAGACGCGAATCGAAAAAAATCATCGAAGAAGCGGAACAAAGCGCCAAAAAGGAAGCTAAAAAAAGAACGCAAGCGCAGGTAGACAAAATAATCGAAAAAGCCAAGAAAGAGGCCGAAGAGATACTCACACAGGCCAATAGGAACGCCGAAAAGGTCAGGGATGAGGTGATTTCTGAATCGAAACGGGAAGCTGATTATATCATCCGTGAGATAACCCAGAAATACCGCCAGGATACCGAGGCGCAGTCTTCCCGCTCTATAGCCGAGGCACAGGAAAAAGCAACGAAAATGCTGGCAGAGATTTCTGCCAGCACCCGGCAGCTGGGCCAGCATATCACGGAAATCGTGGCCAGGGCCAAGAAAACGATTAACGAACTGGAAACGAGCCTTCAGGAAGAAACCACCGAGCTTACCCGGATTGTCTCCGAGACACAGCTCCGGCTTGAAGAAGTCAGCACGCCCCCCGTGGAAGAAAAAACCCCGCCGCCCTCCCCGAAACAGCAGGTGGAAACCAGGACCAATCCCACGCTGGCGGTACGCCTGATAGGCGAGAAATCAAACGGTAAAAACGGGACCAGCGTCCTGTTCAGCGGGCAAATGGAGATGAAATCCGTTTCGGCGTCGTTCGATTATCAATATCTTAAGAAACTAAAGAAGTACCTGGTCCACATACCGAATATCAAATACCTTCAGGAATACGCTTCGGAAAAAGAAATGTCGGTAGTGTTCGACATCATCGAGCCGCTGCCCCTGCTCGATATTTTGAGCAATGTCCCTATGGTGGACGAGGTGATTACCCGGGCCGACGACGATATCTGTCTCGTTTTTAAAGACGCCGAGCCGTAAGTTCTTTCATCACCCGCCCGGTAACGGATTAATCGGGCTGGTCCGGAGGCCTGTCCCGGGGCGTTATCAGAAATACCGGCGCCCGGGCCGCGTGAACAATCTCATCAGCGACGCTGCCCCGCACCCAGCGATGTACCCCGGAAAGCCCGTGCGTGGCCATGATAATCAGATCCACATCGCTTTTACTGACGTACTCGGCGATGGTCTTCGCCGGCTTGCCCACGTTGACCACCCGGTTCACCTTGATATGGCTACCTTTGAACTGGCCGGCGATTTTATCCAGGTATTTCCGGGCCAGGACCGCGGCGTCCTGCTCAATGAGCTTCTTATCTTCCGGCATGACCTGGGCTTCCAGCCCGCCCGCCATGTGGAATGGCTCGACGATGCGCAGGAAAACGATTTCGTTAACATCAGAGACTTCGGTAAACCACTTCACA
Organism: uncultured Dehalococcoidaceae bacterium; assembly: GCA_964462865.1. Taxonomy (GTDB): domain Bacteria; phylum Chloroflexota; class Dehalococcoidia; order Dehalococcoidales; family RBG-16-60-22; genus Fen-1077. The sequence continues at coordinate 6,078 of CAYWZO010000030.1, forward strand.
TAGGGTATTACGCATTCCGCCAGTTCCGAGCCGTCCAGGGGTACGAGTATTTTTGTATACATGCCGTATCCTCTCTATTAATTGATATCAGACAACAGCCATTTCCAGTAAATAATTATATCATAGTGCATCTTATAACAAGATACCCTCATGTCCGGCCTAGTCCCCTGGCTTGTTGCCGAAGTACACCTTGGTATGCGGCCAGGGTATCTCGATGCCTTCTTTGTCAAAGGCTTTCTTCAATCTTAGCCTCAACTCGCCCATCACGTTCCACTGCTCCAGCGGCACGACGTCACCGAGTATCTTGATATCTATCCCTGAATCACCGAGGCTATCCACCCGCAGTACCTGCGGTACACTCTTGAGGACCTTGCTCCAGCGCTCCTCACCGGCCATTTCTTTACCTACTTTATTAATCACCTCGATGGCGAAATCCAGGTCGGTACCGTATGCAACTGAGATGTTCAAATTGACCCTGGAATAATGCCGGGTATAGTTACTGGCCACCCTAATCTCGCCGTTGGGGACATGATGAACGATGCCATCCAGGTCGCGCAGCACCGTTTTCCGCAGGTTAATCTCCTCCACCAGACCGGTGACGCCGCCCACGCTTGCTACGTCGCCCACCCGGTACTGGTTTTCCATAAGGATGAAAATGCCGGCGATGAGGTCACGGATAAGGAACTGCGCCCCGAAACCCACCGCGATACCGACGACGCCGAAGCCCGCCAAGACCGGGCCGATGGCCACGCCGACCTCGGACAGCACCATGAGCAGGATCAGCAGGATAATGATAACCCTGCCCAGTCCCAGAAAGACCCCCAGCAGGGTATTGGCCCGCTTCTTTATCCCCTGCTGGCTTTCTCCCCGGATAGGCCGGGCCATGAACCTGCTTACCAGCGTCGGCAGAAATTTCTTTAGAGCCGCCAGCAGCACGAACCCCACTACCAGGATGATGACGATTTTTACCCCGTGCTCAAGTATCCATGCTTTAATATGCTCCGTACTTACCAAAGGCGCAGCACCTTCATGGACAATCATCATCGATATAAAGGATACTAGCAGGATGATGGCAATAATTATCTCTATCACCCAGAATGCCTTGTTAATACCCCCGGATACCTTCTCCCGTCCTGTTTCTGATATCAGCCCGGTGATTAGACCGCGGGTCCTGTTATTAAGAAAGGGAAGCAGAAGCATTAATATAGCAGCAATGATCAGAAACCACACACTATGCTCAAGATACCAATTCCACATAATCCACGCCCTCCTTCAACTTAATACAGCACGCGGTCATCACCAACCCGGCGGGTCACTTTTTCGCGGTCCAGGTACTCCAGCAGGGCCTGGGCGTACTTGCGGCTCGTCCCGAACATGTCCCTGACCTCCCCCAGTCCCACCTTGCCGCCGGTCTTGATTTTAGCCGTAATTTTCGTAACCATCTCATCATAAGCCGCTCTTGAAAATACAATATTATCGCTTACCTTTACCGCCCTGCCCTGCTGCACAAGCATATTGACCAGGTCAGGTTCCGGGATAAGCTCGCTGGGCGGCGCGTAAGGGTTTACATCCAGGGACTTTAAAAAAGCATCCATATTAGACTGCTGGGCCGGTGTCAACTGGACTTTGTGAGAAGGCAGGCGAAGGTTGCTGCCCTCTTCGATGATGATGCCCTGCCCTATCATGTCCGACAGCGCCGCCGCTACGTAGTTGCCCAGCTTTAAGCGACTGCCCAGTTCCACCTTCGGCATCCCGGCACGGGCCGGGAACTTCTGGTGATATTCGCCCAGCGTGGCCGTGACCCTGGCGGCCAGTTGCGCCCAGCCGGCCGCGGTAAAAAGCAGGTGGCGCTCTCCCTCGCCCGGGCCGGTGATTTTACCATCCTGAAGCAGCGTATTTATCGCCGCGCCGGCTTTGTCCGCCGTTAGATTGGTAATCGTTATTAAAGTACCGAGCTCCAGAGGCTGCCGGGCTTCAAGCAAGGCCAGGATGACCTCTTCGGAAGTGCCTCCCTCCCGCGCTTTCAGGTTTTCGATAATCTCGGGCCGGAAGCGCCGCAGCCTTTTTGCCTGCGCCTCCACGATGACCCCTCCCCCCAATGTCTCCATCGGTGAGCGGATGATGTAGCGGTCGCCCTTGATAGCGGCCACCGGTCCTTCCAGCGTTAGCTGCGCCCAGGTCTGTTCGCCGGGCTTAAGCTCATCCGCCTCCAGCAGGCGCACCCTGGCCATTGTTTCCGCCGCCAGGGTATGGAAGCTGACCGTCGCGCCATGCCGCAGGGGACGCTTGAGATAGCCAATTAAATTGAGTTTTACCGTGACCAGGCGCGCCGGCTGCAACCAGCCGGGCGTGGTGACCACATCGCCGCGCGCCAGCTGTGCAGTGTTGACCCCCACCAGGTTGGCCGCCACCCGGCTGCCGGGAGTAGCGGTATCGATTTTCGATTTATGCGTTTGCAGCCCGCGCAAACGGGACTTCAGGCCGGAGGGGACAATTTCCACCTCCTGCCCCACCGCCAGTGAGCCGTCGATTAAAGTCCCGGTAACTACCGTTCCGGCGCCGGCCATGGTAAAGATACGGTCGATGGGGAGGCGGGGACGCCCCAGGTCAGGCCTGGGTTCGGTTTCACCAAGTATTTTGTCAATGGTGACCAGGAGTTCCGGCAGTCCCTCGCCGGTCACCGCCGAGACACTAATCACGGGCGCCTTCGAGAGCACCGTATCCCTGATAACTTCCTCGCTTTCCATTTTCACCAGAGTCAGGATGTCATCGTCCACCAGGTCTTTCTTGGTTATCACCACCATCCCCTGCCTTACCCCGATTAAGTCCAGGATGGCCAGGTGCTCCCGCGTCTGCGGCATGACGCCCTCGTTGGCGGCCACGATGAGCATCGCCATATCAATGCCCCCCACGCCGGCCAGCATATTCTTCACAAAGCGCTCGTGTCCGGGTACGTCAACGATGCCAACCTCACGTCCGGAAGGGAGCTTGAGCCAGGCAAAGCCGAGCTCGATGGTCATGCCTCTTTCCTTCTCCTCGCGCAGGCGGTCGGGGTCTATGCCGGTGAGTGCCTTCACCAGCACCGATTTGCCGTGGTCGATGTGTCCGGCCGTGCCCAGTACGAACATAATATAACGCCTTTGTTGAATAGTTATCCTAACTCAATACGTGAATGACCGTTCTTGATATTTTTAATCTATCTCTTCTCGAAGGGCTGCAAGGACAATTTTATCTTCTTCCGGCAGCACCGTGCGCGGGTCGAGGAGGAGCACATCTTTCTCAATCCGCCCTATGACCGGCACGTCGCGCAATCGCAGCTTACGGCCAACAACCTGAACTCTTTTCCCGCTGCCCCCGACAGCCACCAGCCGTGTCGGGAGGCTGCCGCCGGGCAGGCTGCCACCGCCCACCATGGTCTCGCCCGGTATCACTCTAGCCCCACCACCAAGCGCTCCGGCCCAGAGTTTCGCCCTTTTTTCGATTTCCCCCAGCGGGGTGGCTATCATCCGCCACACGGGTATCCTGGCCGTAGCTTCTCCTTTCAGATAGTGAGTGAGTGTCGCGACCAGGCCGGCCAGCCGTATCTTATCTATCCGCATGGCCCGCGCCAGCGGGTGCCTTTTCAGCTTTTCCACGTAATCTTTCCCGCCGACGATGATGCCCGCCTGCGGCCCGCCGACCAGCTTATCGCCGGAGAAAAAGGTCAGTGCCGCGCCGGCCCGGACGCTTTCCTGTACCGTCGGCTCCGGGGCCAGCCCGTAGGCGGTTGTGTCGAGCAAGCAGCCGCTGCCCAGGTCGTCCATGACGATGATGTCGTGCTTTCTACCGGCATTTACCAGTTCTTCCAGAGTTACCTCACTGGTAAATCCCACCAGGCGGAAGTTGCTGGAATGCACGCGCAGCAACGCCGCCGTGCGGGGGGTTATCGCCTGCTCGTAGTCCGCCATATAGGTACGGTTGGTCGTCCCCACCTCCACCAGTTTCGCCCCGCTCTGGCGCATGACGTCCGGGATGCGGAAGCCGCCGCCGATTTCCACGGCCTGCCCGCGGGAGACTATAACTTCTTTCCTTTTTGCCATTGCCGTCAGACCCAGAAGCACCGCCGCGGCGTTATTGTTGACCACGAGCGCCGCCTCAGCCCCGGTAAGCTGGCATAATAACCCCTCGACGTGGACATGTCGCGACCCCCTGGCACCGCTTTCCAGGTCGAACTCCAGATTGGAATAACTCCTGCCCGCTTCCGCCATGGCTGCCAGTGTTGCTTCGCTCAACGGGGCGCGCCCCAGATTGGTATGAATGACAACGCCGGAAGCGTTGACCACGCGCCGCAGGCCCGGTTTTTCCAGCCGTTCCAGCCATGCCAGGACAGACTTCACGATTTCATCCAGCGAAACGCCTTTCCGGCCGGCCAGGATGGACTGCCGCGCCTGTTCCAGTTGTTTCCGGATGAGGCCTACCAGCAGTTCGTGCGGGTAGCCCGTAAGACCGCCGATGCGCCCGTCGGCCAGGACTTTATCCACGGAGGGCAGGCCCCTTAATTCGTTCGCCATCGGGACTATTCTACACAATAAAAGCCCATAGTTCAAAAATTGACATCGACGGTATACCGTGTTAGACTGGATAATGTTTACCATTTCAGTCAACAATTATCGACCCGGCTAACATTACCTGCGTACAACAACATGTAAAATACGTTATAATAAAAATGACAGGACTCCGGCGGGACAGGAAACAGGTCAAATGTTCAGGACGTTAAAAGAAGACATCCAGACGGTATTTAATAAAGACCCGGCCGCCCGGAACATGCTCGAGGTGCTCCTCTGCTATCCCGGCCTGCATGCCCTCTGGCTGCACCGTCCGGCGCACTGGCTGTGGCAGCATAACTTCAGGCTGGCGGCCCGCTTCCTGTCACACATCAACCGCTTTATTACCGGCATCGAAATCCACCCCGGCGCCACCATCGGCCGCCGCTTTTTTATTGACCACGGCTCCGGCGTCCTCATCGGCGAGACGGCTGAAATCGGCGATGACGTGTTGATGTATAGTGGCGTGGTGCTGGGCGGGACCACCCTGGAAAAAAAGAAACGGCACCCCACTCTGGGCAACGGCGTCGAGATGGGCACCGGGTCTATCGCTCTCGGCCCGATTACCATCGGCGACGGGGCCAGGATTGGTGCCAGTTCGGTCGTTATTAAATCGGTGCCGCCGGGCGTAACGGTCGTGGGCATACCCGGTCGCATCGTCACCAAGACGGAAAGGCCGGCCATGGACCTGCAGCACGGCCGCCTGCCCGACCCGGTAGCCGAGGCCATCCGGCTGGTATTAAAAGACCAGCAATTGCTCGAAGAACGCCTGAAAAGGCTGGAAGAAGCCAGCGGCGTGCCCGCCCCCCGCAATGACCTGGAGCCGGGGAAACGCGCTATCGAGAAGGAGTTCTCCGACGGCGAGGGAATTTGAAAACAAACGCGGGGATATCTAAGTGAAAGTAGCCATCGCCATGAGCGGCGGTGTCGATTCCTCCGTCGCCGCCGCCCTGCTGCAGGAAGAGGGACACGAAGTCATCGGTCTGACCATGCAGCTTTTTTCGCGACATAATAACGGAGGCGGCCGTGACGCCTGCGAGGACGCCCGCAAGGTAGCCTCCCGGCTGGGAATACCTCACTACGTCGTTGACTTCCGGGAACTCTTTGCCCGCACCATTATCGACGATTTCTGTCGGGAGTACAACCAGGGACGGACACCGAACCCTTGCGTCCTGTGTAATAATCTCATCAAGTTCGGGGCGCTGTGGGAAAAGGCGGCCGGGCTGGGTGCCGATTGCCTCGCCACCGGCCATTACGCCCGCGTCGTACGCGAAGGAGATGAAGCACTCCTGAAAAAAGGCGCTGATATCAAGAAAGACCAGTCATATTTCCTCTGCCGGCTCACCCGGGAGCAGTTAGGCCATGTCCTGTTCCCCGTTGGCCACCTGACCAAAACGGAAGTGAGACGGATAGCCCGGCAAAAGGGGCTGCCGGCGACATCGAGACCGGAAAGCCGGGAAATCTGCTTCATCCCGGATAACGACCTCGCCGGATTTCTTAAGAGCCATTCGCCGCAACCATCACGGCCGGGGCCGATTCTGGACGGGCGGGGCACCGTCGTGGGCGAACACCGCGGCATCGGCTCTTATACTATCGGCCAGCGTCATGGACTGGGCATCGCCGCCGCCGAACCGCTCTACGTGACCGCCATCGCCCCCGACCGCAACGCCGTCATCGTCGGCACGAAAGCGCACACTTACGGCACGGAGCTGGTCGCCGGCAGTCTTAACTGGCTAGCCATAGACCCGCCCGCTCGACCCATAAACGTCAAAGCCAGGGTCAGGTACCGCCATCCGGAAGTGGACGCCACCCTGACACCTCTGGATGACGGTGAATATTATGTTAATTTCGCCGCGCCGCAGGCGGCCATTACCCCCGGCCAGACCATCGCCTTTTACGATGGCGATACCGTTCTCGGCGGCGGCATGATAGTCAGACAGGGAAACGGCACGGTTAAAATAATAAAAGGTAAAGATAAAGAAGCCGGTTCATACAAGCAGTAAGGCATGAAAAGTTCAATCCTTAAAGAAGTTGCCCTTACCCTGGCTGACGGCGGCTTTTCCCCGGCCCGCGAAAGAATCGTCAAAGAGACCGCCCTGGAGATTAACGTGGACGGGCGGCATTACACCACGGCGATGATGCTGGCCACGCTGGAAAAGGAGTTCGTCATCGGCCACCTGTTCTCCCAGGGAATCATTGATCGCGCCGCGGATATCGCTTCGTTGACGGTTAAAAATAACACCGCTAACGTGATGTTATCCGCCAACGCGTCTGGCGGCAGGCGTCCCTCAACGGTGAAATCCAATCTTAAAGTACCCAGGGAGTATGTGTTCGACTGCGTCCGGGCGATATTACAATCAGAGGTGTTCACCGAGACGGAGGCGGTACACTCCGCCGGCCTGTTCCTCGACGGAAAGGAGGCTATCGCCATCGCCGAGGACCTGGGCCGCCATAACGCCCTGGATAAAGTCATCGGCCGCGGTCTGTTACAGGGCACCGATTTCCGCCTGACACTGGCCGCCTCCACGGGCCGGCAGCCCTCGGAGATGGTTTACAAGTGCCTCAACGCCGGCATCCCCATTATTGCCACCAAGGGCGTGCCCACCACGCTGGCGGTGGAAATCGCCGTCAAGGCGGGGATAACCATCGCCGGGCTGGTCAGGGGCAGCACCATGACCATCTACTCCCATCCGGAGAGGATTATTTAATGCCGGTAGTAATGTCTAAAAAACTCAAATGCTGGCAGCTATCCCGGGGCCGTATCTCCCCGGCGGAAACCGGTGTCATTATCGAGAAAGAGCTGCCGGTCTATGTTAACGGCCAGCACCTTTTCACCGCTTCGGTCACCCCGGGCATGGAAAAAGAATTCGTGGCGGGCTACCTGCTCGGGCAGGGGTTTATCGACGGCGCCGCGGAGATAAAAGCCCTGGAAATAAATAATTATGGCGCCACAGTAACACTTAATAAAGGCCAAAGGGCCATGCCCGGCACCGTAAAAGCCAGCTACCGCGTCGTCTCCGGCGGTGGTAAAATGGCCTATTTCGAGGCATCCGGCCTCCCGAAAATAGAAAGCGATATGAAATTAAATACAAAAACCGTTTTCCGGGCCATGAACGTCCTTTCTGAAAATACCTCGCTCTACCGCGAGACGGAAGGCGTCCACGCCGCCGGGCTCTTCACCCCGGACGGAAACCCCCTCTGTGCCGTAGAAGATATCGGCCGGCACAACAGCCTGGACAAGGCCATCGGCTACGCCCTGCTGCACAGGATTGACTGCGCTCAAGTCTTCCTGGTCTCGACGGGCCGGATGGCCTCCGAGATGGTGATGAAAATCTGCCGCGCCGGCATCCCGGTGGCCGCTACCAAGACCGCTGTGACCGATAAAGGCCTGGAAATCGGCCAGAAGTGCGGCCTGACCATCATCGGCTTTGTCCGGGACATCGGGACGAAGACCCATACCGATATGGAAATCAGGATAAGCCGCCAAGCGCAGATGAAAATTTACAGCGGTGCGGCACGGGTTGGCTATTAACATCGTTCGTAATAAGGTACAATATAAATTAAGACCGTTGATAACCGGAGAGCAGTATGGCTGCCAGCCAGGATAACTCAATTGAAGAACGTATCCAGGAGCTGAAAAAGGCCAGGAACGCCGTCATCCTTGTTCATAACTACCAGCGCGGTGAGGTGCAGGATATCGCTGATTTCGTCGGCGATTCGCTGGAGTTGAGCCAGAAAGCGGCGCAGACATCGGCGGATGTTATCGTCTTCTGCGGCGTCCACTTCATGGCGGAAACGGCCTCGATTCTCAATCCGCGTAAGACAGTCCTGTTGCCGGATATCAGCTCCGGCTGTCCCATGGCCGATATGATTACCGCCGACCAGCTCCGCCGGAAAAAGGCGGAAATCCCCGGCGCCACCGTGGTCGCCTACGTCAACACCACCGCCGCCGTCAAGGCGGAAGCGGACTACTGCTGCACCTCCGCCAACGGCGTCAAGGTCGTCCAGAGCATCAAGGATGATAAAATCATCTTCGTGCCCGACCAGTACCTGGGCGATTTCATCTCCCGCCGGACGGGCAAGCCGATGATGCTCTGGCCCGGCTACTGCCCCACCCACGCGCGCATCCTGCCGGAGGCTATCCTCCGGCAAAAGAAAAAACACCCCAGCGTTAAGGTCGTCGCCCACCCCGAATGCCTCCCGGAGGTCGTCGCCCTGGCCGACGAGGCGTTGAGCACCAGCGGCATGATACGCTACGCCGCCCGCCCGGATGTCCGGGAACTGATTGTCGGCACCGAGGTCGGACTTTTATACCGGCTCCGTAAAGAAAACCCGGGCAAAGTGTTTTATCCGGCCTCCGCCCGGGCCGTCTGCCCCGACATGAAGAAGATTACCCCGGCCAAAGTGCTGGACTCCCTGGAGACGCTGACGCCCGAGATTAAGGTGCCGGAAGCAATCCGTGTTAAAGCTATCGCGGCCGTCGACCGCATGCTGGCGATGGCATAAATGCGTAGATAATCGCTTTACCCATCATCGGCGGCAGCCCGGACTACCTGGACTGGATTGACGGCGAGGTGATTTAAGGTGGCGTACAGGTTGACTAAAAAAGAACTGGAAAGGTATGACCGCCAGATAATCCTTCCCGGGTTCGGGGCGGAGGGGCAGGCCAAGCTTAAAAAGGCGAAGGTCTTCATCGCCGGCGCCGGCGGGCTGGGCTCCCCGGCGGCCATCTACCTGGCCGCCGCCGGTATCGGCACCATACGGGTCGCCGACCATGACACTGTGGAACGCAGTAATCTGAACCGGCAGGTACTGCACTGGGAGAGAGACATCGGCGCCGAAAAGGTTGACTCGGCGGCAGCCAAGCTGAAAAAGCTCAACCCCGGCATCCGGATTGAGACCATTGGCGACACAATAACCGGGGCCAACGTCTCCGAACTCATCGGTGATGCCGATTTAATCGTGGATGCCATGGACAACCTGCCGATGCGCTACCTGCTCAATCTGACCGCCATCAAAAAGAATATCCCTTTCTTCCACGGTGCCGTTTACGGCTTCGAGGGCCGGGCCATGACCGTTATCCCGGGTAAGACTGCCTGTCTTTACTGCCTTTACCACGGCGCCACTGCCCTGAAGACCAGGTTCCCGGTCATCGGCGTTACCCCGGCGGTCATCGGCTGCATCCAGGCGACGGAGGTAATCAAATATATCGTGGGGCTGGGCGAACTCTTGACCGACCGGTTCCTGAACTATGACGGCCTGGCGATGAAGTTCACCGAGTTCAGGATAAAGAGAGACCCGGGTTGCGCTCACTGCGGAAAACCACCGGGAAGGTAAGTTGAAATGAGTGTTAAAATAGAAATCTCTTCGATTTTAGCCAGATATACTAAAAATCAGGCCGACCTGAAAGCGGAAGGGAAAACGGTGGGCGAGTGCCTGCACGACCTCGCCCGGCAGTACCCGGAGCTCGGCAGTTTGATACTCGGTAAAAACGGCGATGTATCGCCTTCATTCGATGTTTTTATCAACGGAGAAAGCGCCTATCCCGGCACAATGGCCCGTCCGGTCAAAGACGGCGATAAGCTCCACGTCGTGATGCTTATCCACGGTGGTTAGACGTCCAGCTAGATCTTGGTCCAGTCGATTTGCAGCTTACATACCGGACAGTCCTGCTTGACCGGCACCTGCGCTTTACAATGCGGGCAGACGAACTTATCTCCCATTTTGATAGGATGCTTGTGCTTAATATTGGCTTTTTTCTCTTTGGCCACGTTTGACCTCCCGGCAATCGCCGTTAATTAATCTTGGGTCATGGCCCGTTAACGCCTTGTTTCCGCCAGAGCCCGGTCCCAGTCGATTTCCTTCTTACAGACCGGACAGGCCTGCTTGACGGGTACCTCGGCGTGGCATTCTTCACAGATATACTTATCTTCGATTTTCTTTACTCCGTAACTTTTCCTCTTTTTGTTGAACATATTCTTCCTCCCGGTCTGACACCGCTAAAAATGTATCAGTTGACCATTATTTTAGCAGACGGCCGATAACAAAAGTCTAACAGGCGCCGGAAAGTTGTGACATTTTTATTAAATTACTGTCGCCCCTCCAGCCACCTCCGCTTCTGCGCCACCCTTGTTTCTTCATCGGTGGTCTCATAGCCGGCCAAAAAAGCCTCCCGGAAGATATCAAACGTGCCATTGCTGATTGATTCCCTTATATTCCTCATCAGGTTGCTGATAAAGCGGAGATTGTGGACGGTGGCCAGGCGCAGGGCCAGGAGCTCCCCGGCGCGGAAAAGGTGGCTCAAGTAGGCAGTGGAAAAGTTACGGCAGGTATAGCAATCGCAGTCGGGGTCGAGGGGGGCGTCCACGGACTTACAGGCCGCGTTACGGATATTAATTCTCCCCTTCGCGGTTAAAAGGGCGCCGTTACGGGCGACACGCGTCGGCAGGGCGCAATCGAAGATATCGATGCCACGCGCTACCCCTTCGATGATATCCTCCGGCGAACCGACGCCCATGAGATAGCGGGGCTTGCCTGTGGGCAGCAAAGCTGCCGTTTCAGCAATCATGGACAGCGTGATATCTTTCGGCTCGCCGACGCTCAACCCGCCGATGGCGTAGCCGGGGAAATCCATTTGCGTCAGGCACTCCGCTGCTTGACGCCGCAGTTCCGGGAACATTCCCCCCTGGACGATGGCATAAAGCGCCTGCCCTTCCCGGCTACGGGTTTTCAGGCACCTGGCCGCCCAGCGGTGCGTCCGCTCCATCGCCTGCCGGACAGTCTCTTTGCTATCACCGTAAGCCGTGCATTCGTCGAGCACCATGATGATATCGGCGCCCAGCTTTGCCTGGTACCGGACGGCCAGTTCCGGGGTGAGGAAATGCTCGCTGCCGTCGATGTGAGAGCGGAAGGTCACGCCTTCGTCGCTGACTTTACGCAGGGGCGCCAGGCTGAAGACCTGGTAGCCGCCGCTGTCGGTGAGCATGGCGCCGTCCCAGGCCATGAACCGGTGCAGGCCGCCCATCTTCTCGACGACTTCGATGCCCGGCCGCAGGTAGAGGTGGTAGGTGTTGGCCAGTATCATTTTAAAGCCGAGTTCCCTGATATCGTCGGGGGTGAGCGTCCTGACGGTGGCCTGGCTGCCCACCGGCATAAACACAGGCGTGGGCACCACGCCGTGGGCGGTCAACAGCTCGCCGGCGCGGGCGCCGCCCGATGTTTTCAGCAAATGGAAATGATTCTGGGGCAAACCCCTACTCCTGTATCAGCCGGTTGGCGATGATGCTGCGGTGCACCTCGGAGATGCCCACGTAAATCTCCGTCATCTTGGCGTCGCGGTAAAACCTCTCCAGAGGCAGCGATTTCATCGTACCGTAAGCACCGTGGACCTGCATGGCCATCCGGGTGACGTCCACCGCCGCCTGCGAGGCAAAAAGCTTGGCCATGGACGATTCGTACTGGATGCTCTGACCGCGGTCGCGGAGGAAAGCGGTGCGGTAGACCAGCCAGCGCGCGGCCTCAATCTTCGCGGCCATCTCGGCCAGCGTCTGCTGGATGGCCTGCATCCGGGCAATCGGCCTGCCCCGGGCTTTCCTTTCCCGGGCATACGACAGCGCCAGCTCCAGCGCCGCCTGCGCCACCGCCATACCCTGGGTCGCCACGCTCATCCTCTCCACGCTGATAGCTTCGAGCAGAATCTCGAAGCCCTGCCCCTCCTGACCGATGAGGTTTTCCGCGGGCACGTACACATCATCCAGGTTGACAATCGACGCCCCCAGCCCCCGCAGTCCCAATGTTTCCAGCACCTCCTGCACCGCGAACCCCGGAGACTTCGTTTCAACGATGAAGGCGTCCAGCCCTTCCTCTTCCCGCCTCGCGAAAAGCAGCACCACGTCGAACGCCGGCGCTAAAGACATGAAGATTTTCTGCCCGTTGATAACAAAGCCGTTGCCGCTGCGGCGGGCCGTGGTGGCAATCGCTCTGGGGTCGGAGCCGGTCTCGGTCTCCGTAAAGCCGATACCGCCCAGCCGCTCCCCCCGGGCCAGCGGCGCCAGCAGCCGCTTTTTCTGCTCTTCATTCCCGAAGCGGAAAATACCTTCTTCCGGCACGGTGTTTACCGACATGATAGCGCCCACCGTCACCGATGCCTTACAGATCTGCTCCAGCGCCAGCACGAAGCCGGTATAGCCGGCGCCGCTCCCGCCGTATTCCGCCGGATAAGGGAGACCCTGAAAATCATGTTTGCCTATCTCTCTGGCCAGTTCGGCGGGGAAACGGTTGGTACGGTCGATTTCCGCGGCCAGGGGCGCCACCTCCTTAGCGGCAAAGTCCCCGGCCAGCTTTTGCAGCATCTTTTCCGGTTCCGTTAAACTGAAATCCACGGTATCTCTCCAAAATGTCTTATCTTATCCAGATATCCAGGCACATGGCCAGGAATATCATGCCCAGGTAAGGAAATGACGAAAGCCTGAATAACCTCCAGGCGTCCTGGCTGCGGTGTGAACGCACCAGGCACGCGGTAGCGGCAACCATAACGACGCCAAGAACGTTGGCCAGGGCCAGATAAAGCCAGCCGAAGTTACCGATGAAATAAATAACTATGGATACCGCATACAGCACCGTCGCGAAGACCAGCAGCACCCTCACCGCTTCCTTCACTTCCAGGTTAATGGGAAAGTAATTAAACCCCGCCTGCCGGTAGTCTTCCCGGTGGGCGATGTTGACGCTCCAGACGTGCAGCGGCAGCCAGGCGGCGATTAACACACACAGGAGCCATAACTCCGGGGTTAAAGACTGCTTTATGGCCAGCCAGCCCATCATGACCGGGGCGCACGAGGCGAGCACGCCCTGGGGAAAGACACAGGTGACCTTCTTGCGCCAGGTGGCGGCCACGAGCGTCCCCGCAGCATCGGCGGCAAACACGTAAGGGTGGAGCCACCAGGCCAGGGCCAGCCCGGCTATCATCAGACCGATAATCAGCGGGAGCGCTTTTGCCGGCGGATATATCTTTTTCGATGGTAAAGCACGCCAGCAGGTACGCCGCAGACGGGCATCGATGTCCCTGTCCAGATAGTTGGTCAGGCCGTTGGCGCCCGCCGAGGCCATCAATACCGCCGCGGTGACCAGACCCAGACGCGGTGTAAGCTGTCCCTCGCCGGCGATAAATGCCGCGCCGACGCCGATATAGGCCAGCAGGAGACTCGGCAGCGGCTTCAGTACCTCAACATAGCTAGGTACCGTGCTGAAACCTTTTCCTCTTTTTAAAGCCGGTAATGTCCTTCTGCTTTCCGGCAAGGTAACGGGAATATATTTCGCAGTCATAATCCAGTTCAATTATACACAATATAACCTCGTCAGGCTATTCTTTCCATCATTGCCAGACCACGATGATGGTTTACGATATTTACGTATGTGATTTGTATTTATCGCCTTATGGTATTAATATAAGGACGATGGAAACCAGACTTAGAGAGCTGCTGGCCGCCAGGCGAAAGCAAAACATCGATGAACCGGAACGGGTGCGCTCGGCCGTTTTAATCCCCCTGTACCAGAAACAGGGAGATTACTATATCGTCTTTATCAGGCGCACGGAAACGGTCAAGGCGCACAAGGGGCAGATATCCTTCCCCGGCGGCGGCATGGACCGGAGCGACACGACGCTGCGTGACACGGCCCTCCGCGAGTCGTACGAGGAAATAGGGCTGCGCCCGGACGACGTCACCGTCCTGGGCGAACTTGATGACGAGATAACGACCACCTCGAACTACATCGTGACACCCTTCGTCGCGCGGATACCCTGGCCATACCGCTTCGTGAAAAATCAGGCCGAGGTCGACGAGATAATCAGTGTGCCGGTATCCTCCCTGCTGGACAGTATTAACCTCGAAATGGCGATAGAGACCCTCGAAGGCGGCATCGTGGTGGACTCATATAACTACCACTACAAGGGAAACATAATCTGGGGGGCAACCGCGAGAATACTGAAGAAATTCCTGGATATTCTGATTGCTATCAAAAGCTAGACGGCTTCAAGCGACTTTCTCTAAAGGGAAACCTCACCCCACCAGCACGCAGTCTTTAAAGATGATGTTCTTGCTGTAGCCGTCGTACTTGCCACGCAGGGCAATCGCCTGACCCTCGTTGAGATGGCTCATCTGCGGCGAACTTTCCTTGCCGAACCCGCAACGCACGCTCCACTGTCCTTTGCGCGTCCCGTTCAACATCATATAGCGTATATCCAGGTGGTCCCGGATAAACACCTTGTTCACCATACCCTTGATTATCAGCGTCTTGTCTCTTAAGGCCGTGTTGGCCCCCACGCTGTCCGCCCGGAACAGGGCGTCTATCTGGTCAATCGTCAACTCACTGCCGTCTTTTATCGAATCCAGGCTGGGTACGGTCAAAGGCTCGTCCGGGGTTTCCTGCTTTGGCGGCGCCGGTGGAGGAGGGGTTTCTATTTTCGGTAATAGTACCGGTTCTTGCGCCGATTTAGGCTCAGGTTCAGGTTCAAGTTCTGGTTCCGGTTGAGTGGCTGGTTCCGGTTGGGGTTGAGGCTCCGGTTCCGTTTCGGGTTCAGGCTCCGGTTCAGTCTCGGGTTCGGGTTCGGGCTCGGGCTCCGGTTCAGGCTCGGGCTCCCGTTCCGGTTCAGCCTCCTCTGGCTCGAACTTGAACTGCGGTTCCGGCTCCGGTACCACCGATTTCCAGGACGGGTTCTGCTCCTGCTGGAACTCCTTATACGTCTTGTCCAGCTGCTTATAGCCCCCTCCCAGGAGAGGATACCCGCACCACTGGCATACCCAGTCTTTCGTCCGCATCGTACGGCGGCCACAGTTCGGACATGCTGCCATAATAGACCCTCCAATATCATAGATTACACGTGCTGGGGTAGCCTTGTCAATATGACTATCGTTTGACTTTAAACCAGCCGAGCTTTAACTCTTAACAAATATTTATTAACTTTTTTAATTATATATTGACATATAACTTGATATGGCATATAATAGAAATAAGGGTTTTTCGGAGAAAAGAAATGGCCGGTAAAGACTATTACGAGCTTTTAGGCGTAAAAAGGGATGCGACGGAAAAAGACATCAAGCAGGCCTATCGCCGCCTGGCGCGCAAGTACCATCCGGACGTCAACCCCGGCGACAAGTCCGCCGAGGCCAGGTTCAAGGAAATAAACACCGCCTATGAAGTACTCGCTGATAAAGAAAAACGGGCCAAGTATGATAAGTACGGTGATAAATGGCAGTATGCCGACCAGTTTGAAAAGGCCGGCGGTCCGCAGGCACAGTACTACGAGTATTCCCCCGGCGGCGAGTCCGGCTTCCACTTCGGTGGGGACATCGGCGGCCTGGACAGCATCTTTGAAGAGCTGTTCCGGGGCGGCGGGCGCTCGCGGGTCTTTTCCCGGCGCGCCCGGCCACAGCGCGGCCAGGACCTGGAAACAAGGGTGGAAGTTACTCTGGAGGAAGCCTACAGCGGCACCAGCCGTACCATCAGCCTCCAGATGGAAGAGCCCTGCGCCACCTGCCAGGGCACCGGTCGCATTCAGAACGTCCCCTGCTCGGTATGCCGCGGCTCCGGAATAGTACCTAATATCAAGCGTCTGGAGGTTAAAATCCCGGCCGGCGTGAATACGGGCTCAAGGGTACGTATCGCCGGCAAAGGGCAGCCTGGCTACGGTGGCAACAGCGGTGACCTTTACCTGATTATTACCGTGCTGCCGCACCGCACCTTCGAGCGCCACGGCGATAACCTGCATACTATCATCGACGTGCCGCTGACAACCGCCGTCCTGGGCGGGGAAACCCAGGTGCCCACGCCCAAAGGGAAGCTGGCCCTGAAAAT
>CAYWZO010000030.1:22520-24058 GCA_964462865.1 uncultured Dehalococcoidaceae bacterium
CCCGCCGGAGACCCAGAACGGCCGCGTTTTCCGCCTGGCCGGACAGGGTATGCCCCACCTCGGCAAGTCCGCCCGGGGCGATCTTCTGGCCAAAGTCAACGTCGTTTTGCCTGCCGGACTATCGGAAAAAGAAAAGGAGCTCTTCAGGCGGCTGAACGAAACCCACCCGGCCTGAATCAAGCGGGGGTGAATATGAATCAGGAAAGATATGATACCGAACCGCGCTACGTCATCAGCGTGGCGGCCCGGATGCTGGATACGCAGACGCATACCCTGCGCTATTATGAGAAAGTCGGCATCATCGCGCCGCACCGCTCGCGGGGCAACGTCCGCCTCTACTCGGACAGGGATATCGCCCTTCTCCAGAAGGTCAGGTCGCTCGTCGATGATTTGGGCATCAACCTGCCGGGGGTGGAGGTAATCCTGCGTATGATGGATAACATGATAAAAATGCAGCAGGAGCTGGAACAGGCCCAGCAGGAAATACTTAAGCTGCGTCAAGGAGACTAATATGAGACAGGAAAGATTTACCGAACAGGCCCAGGAAGCCTTACAGGCATCCCAGCAAATGGCGATGCAGTTCAAACACAGCCAGTGGGATGTGGAACATATCCTGCTGGCCCTGCTCGTACAGCAGCGGGGGCTGGTGGGAGAAATATTCAAAGAGTTAGGTGTAAATCTAGAAACAACTCGCAACAAGGTGGAAGAGGCCCTGGAAAGGACCCCCAAGGTCTCTTACCAGACAGGCCAGCTTTACGCCACGCCGCGTGTCGCCCAGCTCATGCAGAAAGCCGAGGAAGAGGCCAACCGGCTCAAGGACGAGTTCATCAGCACCGAGCATTTACTCATCGCCATGACCGGCGAGGATAAAGGCGATGCAGGTAAAATATTACAGAGCGCCGGCATAACCCAGGAAAAGGTGTACGCCGCTTTGCAAAAACTCCGCGGTGGTCACCGCGTCACCGACACACGTGCCGAAAGCAAGTACCGTTCCCTCCAGAAGTACGGCCGCGACCTCACCCAGTTCGCCCGCGAGGGCAAGCTCGACCCGGTCATCGGGCGGGACGAGGAAATCAAGCGGGTGATGCAGATACTGATGCGGCGCACCAAGAACAACCCGGTAATCGTCGGTGACGCCGGTGTCGGCAAGACGGCCATCGCCGAAGGACTGGCCCAGAAGATAGCCGCCGATGATGTTCCCGACTCCCTCAAAGGGCGTAAAGTCATCGCCCTGGACATGGGCGCACTGGTTGCTGGCAGCAAGTTCCGCGGCGAGTTCGAGGAGCGACTCAAGGCGGTCATTGACGAGGTTAGAGAATCTCAGAAAGAAGTTATTCTATTCATAGATGAGATACATACCGTCGTCGGCGCGGGAGCCGCCGAAGGCTCCGTTGATGCCAGCAACATGCTCAAGCCGGCGCTGTCCCACGGGGAACTGCAATGCGTGGGCGCCACGACCATCGATGAATACCGTAAACACATTGAGAAAGACAAGGCGCTGGAACGGCGCTTTCAGCCGGTCTTCATCAACGAGCCGA
>CAYWZO010000031.1:0-23632 GCA_964462865.1 uncultured Dehalococcoidaceae bacterium
TCTTCCAGGTGGCGGCTGCGCGTGAAGGGTCTGATATCCGTATCTTAAACGAGCCCCTTGAAGGCTCATCTTTGTTTCTGGTGGAGACGGGGGAGAGTCGAACTCCCCGTCCAGAAGAAGCTGTCCAGGACATCCTACAGGTTTAGTCAGCTCTTTAATCTTACCCAACTCACCTCAACTGACCGAGTTAAGCCAGGCCAGCCGGTAAATCTTTCGCCGCCCGTACCGGCATCCGGACAGCGGCACCCCGGCTATTCGGCACCCAATCCCGGCCCGTCAGGGTGAGGTCCGGGTTGGATGGCAACCTAGTTAATTAGGCTGCAACCATTACTGGTTCTGCACTTGTTTTTTGCCACCGGTTTAATGAGGGAGCGGCACCTCAACCTGCAGTCCTGTAACCCACTTCCCCTGTCGAAACCACGCGTCCCCCCGTTACAGAAGTTTTAAAAGACCTCCTATAATATTTTAACGCTTTTTCAACGTCCTGGCTAGCTCTCTTTCCACCTCGCGCCGGGTAATCGCTTCACGTTTATCGTAAAGCTTCTTGCCTTTAGCCAAGGCGATTTCCACCTTGGCAATGCTATCTTTAAGATACAGACGGGTAGCCACCAGAGTTAACCCTTTTTCCGCCACCTTACCGGCCAGATTATTAATTTCCTTACGATGTAAAAGCAGCTTTCTGGGGCGTGTCGGTTCATGGCCCATGTAACTGCTGGGATCATACCGGGCGATATGTACGTTTAAAAGCCACAACTCACCGCCTTCTGGCCGGACGTAAGCGTCTACCAGGCTGATGCGCCCTTCCCGTACCGACTTTATTTCCGAGCCGGTGAGGGCGATACCGGCCTCAAAACGCTCGCCGATAAAGTAGTTGTGAAAGGCCTTTTTATTGGTCGCTACGGTCTTAATCATCGTATCGATCAATTTTACCATATAATCACATAATAGAAACAAGATTAGGAACGGTTTTTGATTGCCGCCAACCTGACAGCCACAGATGACCCCGGATTATATGTCAACTCAACAACCGAAAGTCGACTTAGAGAAAGCCCTTTTTAGCAAAAAATATTGCCAATTGGGCTTGACATATTACTCAACTCGCTATATAATGCAATATAACGTATGACATTTGGTATATATTGTCCATATTTAATACTATAAGATGACAAAAGAACAGAAATTCGGGGAAAAATTAAGAGGGCTGCGAAAAGGGGCTGGATTAACCCTAAGAGAGTTAGCAGTCAAGGTAAGTGTCGATTGTTCTTATCTCAGCAAGATTGAAAACGGAGTCCTGCCGCCCCCCAGTGAAAAGGTCATCCTGCATCTGGCGGAAATCCTGGAGGTCGATAAAGATGACCTCATCATACTGGCCGGTAGAATACCGCCTGACATCGCTGAAATACTGAAAAACCGCGATACCATCAAACGTTTACGGGTGGAGCGGGCGAAAAAGGAGACCAAAACTATGAAATTAAAGGCAATTCCCGGACTGAAAGCACATATCCCATTCAATGGCCTGCACCGTCTGGCACTACCCGTTATTCTCGTGGTGGCCGCAGTCGCTTCTCTATTGTTATTCACCCTCGCCAAAGATACCATGTTCAGTCCCAGGTATGCTTTTGGTTACGGATACGGCTATGGTTACGGGTATGACACAGGGGGAGGCGGCGGCGGGGGCGCCGCTGCCACCGGCGTTACCTTTGTCTATGATATAGTGACTCTTTCGGGTGAGTTTACACAGAACGTCATCGCCCAATCCGAAGACCAGAAAGTGGCTTTAAATATCGCCAAAGGCGTCATTGGTAAAACCAAGTCCGGCACCGCCTTGAACCGGATACAAATAACACCGATGACCACACCTCCGGCCCCGCCGGCCAATTCGTCAATCATCGGCCTGGCCTATGACTTCGGCCCCGAGGGAGCCACCTTCGACCCGCCGATAACCCTTACCTTCAACTACAGCCTGTCCGATATCCCGGCGGGCGTGGACGAAAAAACACTGACCATCGCTTACTACGATACGGCGACAGGCACCTGGGTATTCCTCACGGATATCAGCGTTAACACGGCGACCCATACCATCACCGGCAAGTTGAGCCACTTCACGGCCTTCGCAGTGTTGAGCGTACCGCAACCGGCGCCGGCACCGACCACACCGGCGCCGACGCCAACGCCCACACCCACGCCGGCCCCGACCACTCCGGCGCCTTCACCAACGCCTACACCGACGCCAGCCCCGACCACTCCGGCGCCTTCGCCAACGACCACACCGACACCGGCCCCGACCACTCCGGCACCGACGCCAACGCCTACGCCAACCCCGGCTCCGGCTGCTGAAGGCAACTGGTTGCTCATCGGGATTATCATCGCCGTAGTCATCATCGTGGCCGCGGCTATTGGCTTCATCATCATCCGCCGCCGAGGCTAAGAGGATAATCCATCCGTAAAATCCAGGCCCGGGTCCCCCGAAAGCAGGGGGGCCCGGGCAATCCTTTTCTGAAGATAACACCTAGTTGATACGGAAAAGCACCAATAAGGGGATGGTATTTAAGATATGGGGTAGGCCGGCCCAGCCCGGAAACGCCGCCCCGGCGACCGGCGTTAAGTCCACCCGGAGGAGAAATACCACCCTGACGGTGGTATCAGTCTGATACCTATTCCACGGTAACGCTTTTGGCCAGGTTCCTCGGGAAATCTATCGGACAGCCGCGTTCCTTGGCGATGAAATAAGCCAGCAACTGCACCACGACCGAGTTCACTACAGGCGAAAACAGCGGGTCAAGCCGGGGCACGGTAATTACCAGGTCCGCCAGTCCCGTCATCGTTTCATCCCCTTCACTCACCACCGCCAGTACCGGGGAATGCCGGGCCTTGACTTCTTTAATGCCGGTGATGATAGGCTCGTGGGTATTGTCCTGGGCAATGATGGCCACCACCGGCGTTTTTTCGCCCAGCAGGGCGAACGGACCGTGCTTCAGCTCGCCGGCGGCATACCCTTCGGCGTGGATATAGGAAATCTCCTTGAGCTTCAAAGCCCCTTCCATGGCGACCGGATAGTTGATTCCCCGGCCGATGAAAAACACGTTCTCGAAGCCGGACAGCTTCCGGGCGTAATCGGCAATCAACTCTTCGTTGTCCAATACCTGCTGGACCTTGACCGGCAACTGCCTCACCTCCGCGACCAGGCCGTCCAGCTTATTGATATCCACCCTGGCGTAAGGTAGTGCCAACCAGTACAGGGCGATAAGCTGCGCCATAAAGGTCTTGGTGGCCGCCACGCTTATCTCCGGCCCCGCCCGCGTGTAGATGGTGCGGTCGGCGAGGCGGGTGACCGTACTGCCGACGACATTGGTGATGGCGATAACCCGGCAACCTTGCTCTTTGAGCTTCCTGACGGCCTTCAGCGCATCAAGCGTCTCACCGGACTGCGTAATGACGATGGCCCGGTTCCCGGCGGAGGCCTGACCGCTGTAGACAAATTCGTCAGCCATCTCCACTCTGACCGGCACATTAACCAGCCTTTCAATGACATATTTACCTACCAGGCTGGCATGGTAGGAAGTCCCGCAGGCCAGTATCAGCGTGTCATGAGTATCGCCGCCGTCGCCCACCAGCTCCGCGACCGGCTCCCCGGCCGATATGTACCCGGCGATGGTATCCCTGATGACCTTGGGCTGTTCGTGGATTTCTTTGAGCATGAAATGCTCGTAGCCGGCTTTCTGAGCGTCCGCAACGCTCCAAGTTATCTTGTGCTCCTGGCGGGAAATACTCTCTCCGTTATTTCTAACGTCCACCGCGTCGGCGGTGACCACCGCGATATCGCCGTCTTCCAGATAAATGACGCGGCTGGTATAGTCCAGCAAGGCGGGCACGTCCGAGGCGAAGTAGTTTTCCCGGTCGCCGATGCCGATAATCAACGGGCTGTCCTTGCGGGCCGCCACCAGCCTGGCTTCACCGGTCATGAGGGCAATCATCGTGTAGGCACCTTCAACCTCGCCGAGGGCCATTGCCACCGCCCCGGCGAAATCGTCCTGATAATACTTCTCTATCAGGTGGGCGATGACCTCGGTATCCGTCTGGGAGGCCAGGATATGCCCTTCTCCGGCCAGCCGTTGACGCAGTTCCTGGAAATTATTGATGGTGCCGTTATGTACCACGGCAATCCGTCCGGTGCAATCGCAATGGGGGTGGGCGTTTACCTGCGAAGGCTCGCCGTGGGTAGCCCACCGGGTATGACCAATGCCCGTCGTGCCCTTGATGAACGGTAACGTTTTCTCCAGACCTTTCACCCGGCCGATATCTTTAAAGACCTGAAGTTCATTATTCGATACGGCGATGCCGCATGAATCATAGCCACGGTACTCCAGTTTGCTCAAGCAGTTGAGGAGTATCGGCTGGGCCCTCTTCCGTCCGATATAGCCAACGATACCGCACATACAGTTGCCTTTAACAGGTTATGTCAAATATATGTCATCCCGAACGTAGCGAAGAATCATTCCTCCCCTTTTTCTCACCCCCCGGATTCCGGCTCACGTATCAAGTTCGGGACAGGTCTTGCTGGAATGACAACTTACCTAATAGTATCTCTTAATAAACCAGGCTACGGTCAGGCAATTTTCCGGTAATCACCTTCGACATCTGGATTTCACAGTAGTTACCGATGATAGCACCGGGCTGTACCGTGACGTTGCTTGCCACCTGGCATTCCTCACCCATGATAACGCCCACGTCTATCGCCGGGGTCTCGCCGTTTATTCTGACCTCGCTTTGCCCCCCGACGGCGGTAAAGCGCCCTCTGATAACGCAGCCTTTATCAATAACGGAATCGCTGACGATGCATCCGGTACCGATATTCACATCATTGCCGATGACGCTGTTTTTCACCTCGGAGAACGAAGATATAACGACGTTATCGCCGATGCTGGTAGCCGGCAGGATACAGACATGGGGCCCGATATCGCAACCCGCCCCGATGACCACCGGCCCCTGTATCGAGGAGCCGCTCCTGATAACGGTGCCTTCCCCCACTTCTACATTCCCCCTCAAGAAAACGCCGGCCTCGATTTTGCCGCCCAGGTTTATCACGCTGTTTTTCAGTATGGCGTTGTTCAGGGTGATGATGTCCCAGGGGTAAACCACGTCAAGCCAGGTACCGCCAGTCTCCACAGCTTTGATGCTGTTGCCTTCAGCGATGGCGTTATTCAGGGCGTCCGGGATATCAAGCACCGCCTCGACAAACCGGAATATGTCCCTGGTAAAGGCGTAGATGCCGGTATTGACCAGATTGCTTTCCGTCTCCTTGGGTTTTTCCAGGATGTCCTTGACCTCATCGCCCTGAATATTCACCACACCGTACCGCAGCGGTTCGTTTACCCTTTTGACCAGCATCGCGTTCGGCTTTACCTGAAGAAAATCGGCAATGGTCCCGGGCTCAATAAGGTTGTCTCCGGGCAGGACAAGGAACTCTGCGGCGACTTCTTCCCTGACCGTAGCCAGGGCGTGGGCCGTGCCGAGCTGTGCCCCCTGGGTGACATAGGTTATCTCGGCGCCGAAAATCTCACCGGAGCCCATGTAATCGTAGACCTGCTCTTTCCGGTAGCCGACGACGCAGATGATATCGCGGATACCAGCCGCCACCAGGGACTCGACGACGAACTGGAGTATGGGTTTATCGGCGATGGCCAGCATGGCCTTGGGCCGGGTAAGTGTAAAGGGTCTAAGCCTTTGCCCCTCCCCCGCCGCCAGAATCACTGCCTGTTTCATAAGCCGCCCCTTCCGGGTGAACCCTTAAAATATCTTGGAACCCGGTTTGATTACCCCGTGGGCCAAAGCCCCGGGGCCGATGAAAGTCCTATCGCCAATCATACTGCCAACATTGATAGAGGCGTTAATACCGGTCTCCACATTATCGCCGATAATCGCCCCCAGCTTGCGGCGGCGGGTATCGATACCGGCGATGCGGATATTGCCTTTGTCCAGCCTTAAATTGGCAATCTTGGTGCCGGCGCCGAGGTTGCACTTCTCGCCGATGACGCTGTCGCCGACGTAGTTGAAATGCGGGATTTTGGTGCCTTTCATGATAATGGAGTTCTTGACCTCCACCGCCGCGCCGATATGACAGCCGTCACCGATGGCGGTAGAGGCACGGATATAGCAGTTGGGTCCGATAGCGCACCCCTCCCCGATAACTACCGGGCCCTCAATATAAGTGCCGGACTTAATCACTGTGTCCTTGCCGATGGCCACGGCGCCTTTCAACACAACGTTCTCTTCCACCGTGCCGAGTTGCTGGGACTGAAGACCGGTCAGCATGGACTCGTTCGCCCGCAGCAGGTCCCAGGGGTAACTCAAGTCCAGCCACGACTCCAGTTCCAGATAATGCAGACCGTTTTCCGTCTGCATCAGCAGTTGCAGGGAATCAGGAATTTCGTATTCGCCCCGCGGCGATTTCTCCGTCTTCGCTATCGCCTCGAATATTTCCGGGGTAAAGAGGTACAGCCCGGTATTGGCCATGAGGCTGGGGGGCGCTTCCGTTTTTTCATAGATATTGACTACCTTTGTGCCGGATAACTCCACCATCCCCAGTCCCTGCGGGTCTTTGACCTCGATAATACTCATGGTGTTATGCTTTTTATTTTTTAATCGCCGGATATCTTCGCGGCCGATGATGACATCGCCGTTTATCACCAGGAAGTTGCCGTCCACGGCACCTTCCACCATTCTGATGGCGTCCGCCGTACCCATCTGCTTTCTCTGCTCGGAATAGTCAACGGCCACCCCCCACTTATCGCCGTTGCCGAAATATTCCCGTACCTGTTCATCACAATAGCCGACGACGAAGATAAATTCCTCGATACCGGCCTCCCTGACCTCAACGAGCAGGCGCTCTGCGATAGGTTTGTTGGCAATGGGGAGCATGACCTTGGGGCGGTTACTGGTCAGAGGGCGCATCCGGTTGCCCTCGCCGGCCGCCAAAATTACTGCTTTCAATTTGCTTCACCTTCCGTCTCGATAGAATCCCTGACCGCCTGCAGCCCGTCTTCATATAACTGCCGCGCCCTGGCCTCGGTTCTGGCTTCGGCGGTCAGTCTGATTTTAGGTTCGGTGCCGGAGGGACGGACCAGCAGCCAGCCGTCGGCAAAGCTCAACCTGATGCCGTCGGTATCAGCGGTAGCGACCGGTTTTAAGGCCTTCAGTCTTGATTCCAGGCGCGACATCACCACGCCCCGGCTGGCGATATTGCCCCGGACCAGCGGATAGACCGGTACGGCATCGACGAGTTCCGAGAGCTTCTGCCGGCTGGCGACAGCCGCCACCTGCGCCGCGGCGAAAATACCATCGGGGCAGAGTGAAATCACCGGGAAAATCCAGGCACCGGAGGTCTCCCCCCCGAAGTTGCCGCCTTTCTTCAGTTCCTCGGAAACCCAGGTATCTCCGATCCTGGTGCGCCGGACCTGATAACCCATCTCCTCGATGGTCATCGAGGCATCCAGCGTGGTCACCACCTCTTTCACACCGAGGGCCCGGGCGAAGACCGCCAGCATCACATCACCGGTGATAAAACGGCCACGGTCATCGACGGCCATCATGCGGTCGGCATCACCGTCATGGGCGATACCGCAATCGGCCCCGGACTCCCGTACCGCCCGGCAGAGCTCCTGAAGGTTGGCCTCCACCGGTTCGATAACGCGCGGGAAAAACCCGCTGTTGTAGCAGTTCAACGTAATTACCTCACAACCCATCCTTTCAAGCAGGAGCGGCGTGACCTCCGCCGCGGCCCCGCAGCCGGCATCCACCACCACCCTGATGTTCAATTCACCGGGGAAGTGCGCCACGATGCTATCAATATGGTTTTTGACAGCCCCTTCGTAGATACCACAGGACTTGATTTCCTCCCAGGCTGCTACTTCGTACGATTCAGCCAGTATGGCTTCTTCAATCTGTGCCTGCTGGAGCAAATCAAAGGAGGAGCCGTCCGGATTGAGCAGTTTGACGCCGTTGTAGTCGGGGGGGTTGTGCGAGGCGGTAATCATCACCCCGGCGCGGAACTCGCGGGTAGCCAGTGCCAGCGTGGGCGTGGGCGTTATCCCGGCATCGCTGCACCGGGCGCCGGAGGCCAGCAATCCGGAGACTACGGCATGTTTTAGAGCATCCCGGGAGGTCCGGGTATCCGTGCCCACCACCACATCGCCGTAGCGTTTACCCACCGCCAACCCCGCGCGGAAGGCGATGTTGAGCAGTTCTTTATTGAAAACAGTCCTGATGCCAGAAGAGCCGAAAAGACTCATGTTATCCCTATTCTACTACTACGGTGACAATTGTCAACAGGGATAACCCTGATACTTTGATACTACGAACATGGTACGGAATTAGTCCGTAAACATACGTCCGGCAGCCGCTAACCCATGCCGTAGAGCGATTGTGCTTTTATTGTGAGGGCGGCCGGCGTTTTTGTGACACCCCTGTGAGTTTATTAGATTATGCTCTGGTATACCCGTATTGTTAAAGGAGTGGTCCGCCATGCCGTTAGTCATCAATGGTCAGACATATTACCGGACCGCTGAAGTGTTCCGCAGGCTCGGTATAAGCCGGAATACACTGTACCGCTGGCTGCAGAAAGACGTCCTGAAAGGCACGGAAAACCGGGACAGCCGCGGTTGGAGGCTTTTTACGCGGGATGAAATACATGCCTTAAACAGGGCGATAAACCGTGTCACGAGAATCCAACGGCGGGTACCGCGTGATAACGGCTAAACCTGCAAATCCCCGCCTAACTACTCTTTACAGATAAGGAGGGACGTGCTATGGCCGGCAAGAAAATCCTGGTCGTTGATGATGAGCCTAACGTTATCAGGACATTGACCTTCGTTTTAAAGAAAGAAGGCTATGATGTAGCCTCGGCGGGAGACGGAGAAGAAGCCTTATCCAAGGTCCACGAGTCCAAACCGGACCTGATGTTCCTCGACGTAATGATGCCGAAAAAGAACGGCTACGAGGTCTGCCAGGAACTAAAGGGCGATTCAGCTTTAAATGATATTCACATCGTCATCTTATCCGCCAAAGGCCAGGAGGCGGACAAGGAAAAAGCCCTGATGCTGGGTGCCAACGAGTTCCTGACCAAACCTTTCAGTCCGGTGGGAGTAGTGGAAAAAGTCAAAGCGCTGCTGGGATAGCTCAAGGTGGACAGATATATCCCTGATAAAGAACAGAAGGAAAAATCTATGAAAACAAGGGTAAAAAACACCACATATGCCATGGCCTGCCAGGAGGCGGAAGAACTGTACGAGACCCTGGCAAAAAGCTCGCCGGTGGGTGTATATATCGTCCAGGACGGGCGCTTCTGCTTCGTCAATCCACGGTTCCAGGAGATCACCGGATACAATGAAGCCGAACTTTTAAATATGGACCCTTTAACCATCGTCCATCCCGAGGACAGGGATAAAGTCAGGCAACACGCCATCGACATGTTAAAGGGCAAAGTCTCCTCTCCCTGCGAGTTCCGGGCTATCCCTAAAAACGGCCAGACTTACTGGGGATTGGAGACAACTACCTCGATTATCTACCAAGGCAGGCGGGCTTCCCTAGGCAACTTTATTGATATTACGGAACTGAAGCGGGCGGAGCAGGCGCTGCAAGAATCGGAGGACAAGTTCTCCAAAGTGTTCCACACCAGCGGTAGCGCTATCTGCATCACCTCGCTGGAGGATGGTAAGTTCATCGAAGTCAATGATGCCTTCACCCGTTTTACCGGCTATAGCCGTGAAGAGTCGGTCGGCCACAGCGCCAGCGAGCTTAACCTCTGGGTGAAACCGGAAGAGCTGGCGGAATGGGCAAAGAAAATGGAGGAGGAAGGCAAGGTATATAATCAGGATTTCACCTCCCGTATGAAATCAGGCGAGACACGCACCGCGCTGTCCTCGGCGGAGGTCATCAACATCGGGGGCAAACCCTGCCGTATCGTGGTGATAACGGATATCACCGAGCTCAAGCAGATGGAGCATCAACTCGAGCAGAAGATGGAGGAGCTGCAGGCCGCCAACCGGAAACTGCAGGAGCTGGACAAGATGAAGGACTCCTTCCTCTCCACGGTATCCCACGAGTTGCGGACGCCGCTGACCTCCATTAAAAGCTTTGCCGAGATACTTCTGACTTACGATGAAGACAAGGAAACGCAAAGGGAGTTCCTGACCATCATCAATGAGGAAAGCGACCGACTGACCAAGCTGATTAACGATTTCCTGGACCTTTCCAAGATTGAAGCCGGACGGATGCAATGGGAGAACGTGGAACTATCGCTAATGCCGGTGATACAGAACGCACTTAATCTCACCCAGGCAATCGCTAAAGAGAAAAACCTGAATATGGTATTTAGTCCGTCCCCGGACCTGCCGCTCGTCCTGGGGGACAAGGACCGCCTGGTCCAGGTAGTCACCAACCTGCTTAGTAATGCCATCAAGTTTACCCCGGAAAAAGGCACGATTACCGTAAAAATACAGGTGGATGAAGCAGGTGATTCGGAGGCAAAAGCCGGAATGATAGTTATCAGCGTCATCGATACCGGCATCGGCATTGCCCCGGAAAATCACCAGGCTGTTTTTGAGAAATTCAAGCAGGTTGGCGATACGCTGACGGACAAGCCCAAGGGCACAGGGCTGGGCCTGCCCATCTGTAAAGAAATAGTCGAACACTACGGGGGCAAAATATGGGTGGAGAGCGTACTGGGCCAGGGAGCCACCTTCTCCTTTTCCCTGCCCATTGCCCCGCCGGCAGGGGCCAAAGAGCCGTTGGCGCCGGAAATCCCGGAGGAGGCGGTGGCAACTGTCAGGGAGGGGGAGGCCATCCTGGTGGTGGATGACGACGCGAATATCCGGCGGTTTTTAAGCTATGAACTGAAGAGTAAAGGGTACCAGGTATTCGAGGCCTCAAACGGAAAGGAGGCCCTGGAGCTGGCCCGGCAGCACCACCCCGACCTGATAACCATGGACATACAGATGCCGGATATCAGCGGTTTCGATGTCACAGCGGTGCTTAAAAACGATGAAGAGACCAGGGATATCCCCGTTCTCATCGTTTCCGTAATCGAAGATAAGGAAAAGGCCTACAAGCTGGGGGCAAACGACTACCTGACCAAACCATTCACCAAAGAAAAACTTATAGCCAAAGTCAATCAGCTATTAATCGGGACAAAAAAGACGATACTGGTGGTGGACGATGATAAATCGCTGGTGAAGTCGATAAAATACAATCTGAAACACCGGGGGTATTCCACCCACGTCGCTTATGACGGCCGGCAAGCCCTGGAAATGGTCGCCAAACACGCTCCGGACCTGATCTTGCTGGATATCATCATGCCCAATATGAACGGGTATGAAGTCATTAAAGCGCTGAAGTCACGGCCGGAGACCTCCGAAATCCGCATCGTGCTGATGACCGGCATCGAGATTGAAGGTGGCCGGGCCAAAGCCATCTCGGCAGGGGCTACCGAATACGTACCAAAAGCCAGCGGACTGAAAAAGCTTTACGAGACCATAGACCATATCCTCGGTAGCAAAGCCTGCGTATGACATATCAGCAACAAATAAACCGAAACGGCTGAAAGATAGGAAAAGCACCATCGGCCGCCTGACTACAACCGTACATGCCTTAAGATTCTCTGGCCAGCAACGAGGTCATTTTTTCCAGCAGCACGGCCCGGTCCACCGGTTTGGTCAGATATTCATTAGCGCCGACTTTCAGCCCGGTGGTTTTATCAGCCTCCTGCCCTTTAGCGGAGAGCATTATGACAGGTAAACTTGCGTTCCCGGGCTCCTGGCGCAACCGGCTGCAAATTTCAAATCCGTCCAGCCCCGGCAACATTACGTCCAGGATAAGCAGGTCAGGTTTTTCTTCCGTCAACATCCGCAGACCGGTCAGGCCATTGGAAGCAGTGACGACAATATAACCTTCCTTTTCTATCATGTGGCTGATGGCCCTGGAAAAACTCGGGTCATCTTCGATGATTAATACTTTTTTAGAAATATTTGCTACCCCCCTTTCCGGGAAAAATCAGTCTACACCAAAATTTGTTCATCTTTTTTCAGCTATTGTTATTCTGTACTATTGTCACTATTTATATACACTATAAGACATTATAGCATATATGCCTATACCATTATATTCTAATTATCGAATAGTCCCATTCATGTTATACAAAAGTCCATATAATTGCCGCGCATAGAAATCTTGACAAGCTCTGTCTCTTTTTCCGATTACTGGAAAAAAGTCAATGCGCTTGTTACTTTTTACAAAGAGATGTATAATTACCATTACAAAATGGACTGCTGATATACCTGGCAATCTTATTTACAAGCACTATGGTTATCAAGAAAGGAGGTAAAAGGCCCACCAAAACGAGATAATAGACATGCAAGACTATTACATCTAAATTCAGAGAGGTGAAGACGATGAAAAAGTTATTATTTACTCTGTTAGTTATCATCTTGCTAACCAGCCTGACTCTGGTTGCCTGCGGTGAGGAAACAACGCCAGCCACCACAGCTCCGGCGGCCACCACCACGGCACCAGCAGCCACGACGAAACCAGCACCGGCACCGGCAACTACCGCCACAGCGCCGGCAGCGACTACCCCGGCAGCAGATGCCGCTAAATACGGCGGCGTCTACAAGTATGTCCTTACAGTGGCGCCGGCCAGGCCCATCGGCTATTTATCGGAAGGCGCTCCCGACTCCGGTACCGCTGCCGCACCTGCCACCGAAGGCTTAATATCAGTCGATAGAAAGGGTAATATCATACCCAAGCTGGCAGTCTCCTGGGATGTCGCCGCTGACGGTAAATCCATAATTGTCGGCCTAAGGAAGGGCGTCAAGTTTCATGACGGCTCTGATTTCAACGCCGAGGTGGCCAAGTGGAACCTGGACCTGATGATAGAGGCCAAAAAGACGCCCGACCGGAAATCAGTCGATATTATCGATGACTACACCATTCGCATCAATATCGATGATTATAAGAATACGATACTAACCGGTCTGGCGACTAACACGCAGATGGCATCCAAGGCGTTCGTTGACAAGAACGACGTAGAAGCCGCCAGGTGGCACCCGGTCGGTACGGGCCCGTTCATCTTCGATTCATACGAACGCGACGCCAAACTCACCTATAAGAAAAATCCGAATTACTGGCAAAAGGGCAAGCCTTACCTGGATGGCCTGGAATTCATTGTTATCCAGGATGCCACGGTACGTAAGCTGGCCTTCCAGAAGGGAGACATCCACCGGATAGCTGTCGCCGGCATTGACGCCATAGAACTGCAAAAAGCAGGCTACGAAATGATTACCGAGGCCGGCGGCACCTTCTCTCTGGTCCCCGACAGCAAGAACAGCTCCTCACCCTGGTCTAATATCAATGTACGCCTGGCAGCTTCATATTCCCTGGACCGTGAGAGTCTGACCCAGGCCCTGGGTTTTGGCTTCGCCCGGCCGGCTTATCAGGTCTACCCCGGTTCCGCGCAGGCCGCCATTCCCAACCTAGACAAACACGAATACGATCCGGCCAGGGCCAAGTCACTGCTCAAAGAAGCCGGCTACCCTACCGGGTTCAAGACCGTGATGCACGTATTTACCCGGGTAATCCCGAACGACTTCTCCACCGCAACGGCCGCCATGCTCCGTGACGTGGGCATCGACATTGAAGTTGACAACCCCACCCCGGCCAGGTACGAGGACTTCCGTTACGGCGGCTGGACCAACGGCCTGATGCACCATGCGCTCAACAATCCTGCAAATATGGCCGGCCTGGACAACCCCTACTGGAACGGCACCCAGTTCCCCAGCACCAAATTCCCCACCGGATTCCGGGAGGGACTCGACGCAGCGCAGGCCACGAAAGAACCCGACCCGCAGTTGATACAGGCGGTTATCAGGATCATGCACGATGATGTCATGGTCATACCCTACCTGGAAGAGAGCCGGGTTACTTTCCTTAATAAAGGTGTTCATGACCCCGGCGTCATTTCGCATTCGCTGATGGCTTTTATATGCGAAGAGGCCTGGCTCGAGCCAAGCGCCCGCTAGTAAAAATGGTCTAGGCCAAGTGGATAAAAGCGCCCCGCCCCGGTGATTACAGACCCAGACGATTGCCGGGGCGGGGACCGAGTTTAATGTCCAGGTATTAGTTAAAGGAGACGTTACTATGGGTAAGAGCCCGGCTTATAAAACCATTAAGGAAAAGGCCAGGGAGACCAGGGTCAGCCGGGAGGCCGACGTTGTCGTAGTGGGCGGCGGTCCCGGGGGTATCGGGGCCGCATTAGCCGCAGCCCGGAACGGCGCGGATACAGTGCTCGTGGAAAGGTACGGTCACCTGGGAGGCATGGCCACCGGAGGACTGGTCACCATCATCCCCAACCTTAGCGATGTTAACGGCCAGCAGCAGTTCGGCGGCATATGCCGCGAGTGGATTGACAGGCTGGAGGCGCGGGAGGCGGCATCCTCTCCCCGGAAAGAAGACCTCGGCTCGACCGATAAAGAAGTGGTCGGCTATTACATGAACCGCGCCTTCTTTTACGTCCAGGGCGGGATGGTTATCGATAGCGCCCTTATCGACGCCGAGATATTAAAATACACGCTCAACGAGATGGTGGAAGAGGCGGGGGTGAAGGTATACCTCCACTCCTGGGGCACCGAGGCCGTTACGGAAAACGGCAAGGTTAAGGGGGTCATCTTCGAGAGCAAGTCTGGCCGTCAGGCGATCCTGGCCAGGGTAGTCATCGACTCCACGGGCGACGGCGACCTGTTCCCGTCGGCCGGCATTGAGTTCGATGATAGGATCGCCACCAACCTGCGTATCGCCAACCTATCTTTAAGCTACTGGATAGCCAATGTCGACCTGCAGAAGGCGGAAGACTTCAAGCATTCGCAACCGGAAAAGTTCGCCGCGCTCCAGAAAGAAGCCGAGGCAGCCGGCGCCCATCCCCGCTATATCAAAAGTAACCTGAAGGACCAGGACAGCATCGTCTGGTTCCATCCGCGCTACGCCTGCACAAGCCAGACGGACGTCGAAGAGCTCACTCGGGTCGAGTTCCTCGGCCGCAAGAAGATGATGGCCACCTATACGTTCTTCAAGCAGCACATGCCGGGTTTCGAGCACTGCTTTATTGTCCTAAGCGCCCCGCAGCTCGGTACCAGGGGCGCCCGGCGCGTCATCGGTGAATATATGGTCACCGAGCAGGACATGAAGTCGGGCGAGGTCTTCAAGGACACGATAGCCGTGTTCCCCACCGGTCCGGTAAAGGAGCGCCCCCACGTGTACCTTCCCTACCGCTGCCTCGTCCCACGGGACATCGACGGGCTGCTCGTGGCCTGCCGTGCCTTTTCCTCGGACCAGATGATGAACACCCGCTTCAATCTCATTCCCCACTGCATCGCCCTCGGCGAAGCGGCGGGCACGGCGGCGGCCATGGCGGTGAAAGCGGGCGTGGAAGCCAGGAACGTGGACACCGGGGTTTTACAAGACCGGCTCCTCAATCAGGGGGTGCTGCTGCCGGGAGTGTCCAGGGCCAAAGTCAAAGTTTAAAGTTACTTAAGGTATTTATCGAGGAAATCGGCCACGGTTTTGGTTATCTCGGTGCGGGTCGGTGATATCGTCCCTCCCATGGACATAAAGCCGTGCCCGCCGTTTTTCACCACCACCAGCGTAGCCGGAACGCCGGGGGTAAAGGGTGTCAGACATTATCCGGGGCTGCTCCACCCGGCCCGGGATTGAAACCTGGGCGTAACGGTTCGGTAGGTATAATATCAGGTCCGGCCGGCGCCGTTTCAAACTGGCTCCGGTAAAGCGAGGCGTAAAAACCACCGGCGGCCAGCAGCACGGCGTGCCGGCCCTGCTCGACGATGTCGCCGTCATTCATGACCAGGATGATGTCCGCGTTCCGTATCGTGGACAGGCGGTGGGCGATAACGAAGCTGGTCCGGCCTTTCATCAGCTCTTCCATAGCGTTTTGAATCAGTATCTCGGTACGTGTGTCCACGGAGCTGGTGGCTTCATCCAGAATCAGCATCTTGGGATTGGCCAGGAAGGCGCGGGCAATAGTGAGGAGTTGCTTCTGCCCCTGGGAGATATTGTTTGACTCTTCATTCACCACCAGGTCATAGCTCTGCGGCAGGGTCCGCACAAAGTGGTCGACATAGGCCATTTTCGCTGCCGCGACCACCTTCTCATCGGAAGCATCCAGTTTCCCATACCTGATGTTCTCCCGGATGGTATCGTTAAACAGCCAGGTATCCTGCAAGACCATCCCGAACAGGCTGCGCAGGTCGCCGCGGGTGAACTCCCGGGTATCGATTCCGTCCACCTTGATAGCGCCGCCGTTCAGCTCATAAAAACGCATCAGGAGTTTGACGATGGTGGTTTTCCCGGCGCCGGTAGGGCCGACGATGGCCACTTTCTGCCCCGGTTGAATCTCCGCCGAGAAGTCTTTAATGATGATTTTGTCCGGATGGTAGCCGAAGCGTACGTTCTGGAAGGAAACGCGGCCAGCGACTGTCTCCGGGCGGGTAACAGCCGCGGGTCCGGCCGCTTCCTCTGCCTCATCAAGGAAAGTGAAGACACGCTCGGCGGCGGCCATGGTGGCCTGTAAAACGTTGGCGATATTGGCGGTCTGCGTGATGGGCATGGTGAACGACCTGACGTACTGGATGAAAGCCAGGATATCGCCGACGCCAATCGTACCGCGCACGGCCAGGAACCCGCCGAGGATAGCCACGCCGACATAGGCCAGGTTACTCACGAAGGTCATGAAGGGCATCATCATACCGGCCAGGAACTGCGACTTCCAGGCCGCCCCGTAAAGCTCATCGTTCAACTTATCGAACTGCCCGACAGCTCTGGCCTCGCCGTTGAAGGCTTTCATCACCGTATGTCCGGCGAAAATCTCTTCGACATGCCCGTTAACATGCCCGAGGTAGTCCTGCTGCCTCTTGAAATACCGCTGGGACGCTTTAATGACGACCGTGACCAGCCCGAGGGAGATAGGTATAATCACCAGTGCGACCAGAGTCATCAGCCAGCTGATGGACAGCATCATGACCAAGACGCCGATGATAGTGGTTACTGATGTAACTATCTGGGACAGGTTTTGCGTTAGCGTATTGTTGATAGTATCGATATCGTTGGCCACCAGGGAGAGGACTTCCCCGTGCGTCCGGGTATCGAAGTACTTGAGCGGCATCAATTTTACCTTCTCCGCCACCCGACGGCGGAAGGTATACGTAATCTTCATGGCGATGCCAGCCATGATATATCCCTGGATATAGTTGAAAGCCGAGCTAAGGAGATACAGACCAAGCAGAATCAGAGCAATCGTACCGATGTAGTGGAAGTCAATTGCGGCGCCCGCAACATGCGTCGCTTTGGCCACGACGCCTTCGAAGAGCCGGGTAGTGGCATTTCCCAGTAGCTTGGGGCCGACAATCATGAAAACCGTGCTCGCCATGGCAAAAATGAAAACGACGATGAGCTGAAACTTGAAGGGCGCCAGGTATTTCAGGAAAGCCCGCAACGTTTTACGGAAGTTCTTAGGTTTTTCCGCGGCCATCATCCCGGGATGCATAGGCCCGCCCATGGGGCCACCGCCTCCGGGACCGCGCCGCCCAGGGCCTTGACCCATCGGGGGCCGGTAATCTGGTTGCCTGCTAGCCGGCTGGGTCACGAGTTGAGTTCCTCCCTGGACAGCTGGGACAGCACGATTTCCCGGTAGACTTCACAGGTCCGCATCAGTTCCTGGTGGGTGCCGATGCCGGCGACCTCGCCATCATCAAGCACGATTATCTGTTCGGCGCCCATGATGGTGCTGACACGCTGGGTAACGATAAGCACCGTGGCTGCGGCGGTCTCCTTTTTCAGCGCTTTTCTCAAAGCGGCGTCGGTCCTGAAATCGAGGGCGGAAAGGGCATCGTCAAAGATATAAATTTCCGGCTTTCTGGCCAGGGCGCGGGCGATGGATAGCCTCTGTTTTTGCCCCCCGGAGAGGTTAGCACCACCCTGGGACACGGCCATGTCATAGCCCTGGTCACTGGTGGTGATAAAATCAAGGGCCTGGGCCGTCCGGGCATATCTGGATAAATCGGCATCGGTGGCCTGCTCATCGGCGTACCTGATGTTGCTGGCAATCGTGCCGGAGAAGAGGACGGCCATTTGCGAGACATAGCCGATTTTCTCCCGCAGGTCGTGCTGGGAAACCTCCCGCACATCGAGACCATCGACCATAATTTTACCTTCGGTAACGTCATAAAACCGCGGTATAAGGTTGACCAGGGTGGACTTGCCGCTCCCGGTGCTGCCGATAATCGCCGTGGTCTGGCCGGGCCGGGCCGTGAAAGTGATGTTTTTCAGTACGTCGTCTTCCGCGCCGGGATAACGGAAGGACATGTTACGGAATTCCACCACCCCCTTGAGGTCGCCGTCGAAGCGCTGCGGCTCCGGCGCGTCCCTGATGACGGGTTCGGTATCCAGTACCTCGGCAATTCTCCCGGCGGAAACGCTGGCCCGCGGCACCATGATGAACATGACCGTGACCATCATGAAGGACATGATAATCAACATGGCGTACTGCATGAAAGCCATCAAGTCACCGACCTGCGTCGAGCCGGCGTCGACCTGGTGCGCGCCGACCCAGACGATAAGCAGCATCACACCGTTCATCAGCAGCATCATCACCGGCATCATGAAAACAATTACCCGGTTGATGAAAAGGCCGGTCTTCATCAGGTCAGTGTTGGCGGCGTCATATTTACGCTCCTCGTGCTGCTGGGTATTGAAGGCCCGGATGACCATCAGGCCGGTGAGTACCTCCCGCAATATCAGGTTCAGTTTATCGACGAGTTTCTGCAACATGGCAAATTTCGGCAGGGCGATGGTGAACATCACACCCATGAGCATGAGCATGGCGCCGACGGCAGCGGCGATAATCCACAGCATCGTCCGGTCCGCATCGAGGACCCTGATAATGCCGCCGATGCCGAGGATAGGCGCGTAGAATATCAACCGCAGCAGCATCACCATCAGCATCTGTATCTGGGTGATATCATTGGTGGACCGGGTAATCAGGGAAGCTGTGGAAAAACTGTCAAACTCGACGCTGGAGAAATCGCTGACCTTGACGAACAATTTACGCCGCAGGTTCTTACCCAGGCCGGCGGCGACACGCGCTGAGAGATAACCGACGGTTATCGAAGCGACTGTACCGGCGAGCGTCAACAGGAGCATCATCAGCCCGACCCTTAGCATATAGCTGCTCTGGATGCTGGAGACATTCATGCCCAGGGCTTTGTACTCGGCGCCGATGTAGACGGTGGCGTACTGCTTGAGCATGGTGTCCGGGACGGACTGCATCTGGCTGGCGGCCATGGCGCGGATGGCATCTAGCTCTTCGGGAGGCAATTGCGCGATGACGGTAAAAGGGTCGGTACCGGCCGGTATCTGCGGAGCGCCACCCGGCAATGCCGCCAGGCCTCCCTGCTCGATGGCGGCCACGATGGGAATGGCTCTGCGGAAAATTGTGTCCAGTTCGGTAATTTCGGTTTTATCACCGGTAGCCAGTCGGTATATTGGTGTATCAGCCAGCCCGGGATAAATCTTCAGATATCTTTGATAATCACTGGCCGAGAGCGTTTGTTTATCCAGGAGGACATAGTCGCCCGTGACCTGCGCCTTTTCATTATCGGTCATGAATAATGAGAATTTATCGAATTCCCCGACGCTAATGGCCTGTGGAACAGCGCTCTCGATACCGCCTTGCTGTATGCCGACATTGACGATACCGGCCATATAACCGGGCAGGGCGAGGTCGGCCATGGCCTGGCCGAATAAAAGCAGAAAGATGGCCACGATATACCAGACAAAGGGCCGGAGGTATTTTATCAATTTAAGCATTGGTTATTTACTTGAATTCCTCTATCCGTAAAGCACAAGCAAAAAAGAGAGCAGGCACATTCATCGGCTGAAAAGGATGAGTGACTTTGATGTACCGGCCGTCATCAACACCTGGTGGCTTTAACGCCGAGATATTTAGCCACCAAGTCCATAGCACAGTATTGCCCGCACATGCTACAGGCAGCGCTGCTGGAAGCGTGGCGGCGGCGGGCCTGTTCGAACCGCTCCGGGTCGAGAGAAAGCCGTGCCTGCTCCGCCCAGTCCAGACGTTTGCGGGCGATGGCCATCGCTTTATCTCTTTCGGCAGCGCCCTTAATTCCTTTGACGATATCGGCGGCATGGGCAGCGATGCGCGAGGCGATGACGCCCTGTTTGACATCATCGACATCAGGGATAGCGAGGTGCTCCGAAGGCGTCACGTAGCAGAGGAAGTCGGCCCCGGCCATGGCGGCGATAGCCCCGCCGATGGCGCTGGTAATATGGTCGTAGCCGGCGGCGATATCGGTCACCAGCGGCCCCAGCACATAGAAAGGCGCCCCCTGGCAGACAGCTTTCTGGAGGCGTACATTCGTCTCTACCTGGTCGAGCGGGATATGCCCTGGGCCTTCCACCATGACCTGGACGCCAGCCTCCTGCGCCCGCTGCACCAGCTCGCCCAGGGTTACCAGCTCCTCAATCTGGGGACGGTCAGTGGCATCAGCCAGGCTGCCCGGCCGCATACCATCGCCGAGACTCAAGGTAACATCAAACTCGCGGGCGATTTCCAGCAGGCGGTCGAACTGCTCATACAGCGGGTTTTCCGCATCGTTGTGCAGCATCCAGCCGATTATGAAAGCACCGCCGCGGGAGACGACGTCCGTGACCCGCCCCTGCCGCTTGAGGCGGGCAACGGCCGCCCGGGTGACGCCACAATGCACGGTAACGAAGTCAACGCCGTCATGGGCATTATCTTCAATGGCGGTAAAGATATCATCGGCGGTCATCTTGACGATAGCGCCGTGCCTCTCGATGGCTTCAATGCCGGCCTGGTAAACGGGCACGGTGCCGACCGGCCGGTCACTGGCGGTGATGATTGCCCGCCGGATGGCCGGGATATCCCCTCCGGTGCTCAGGTCCATGACCGTGTCCGCCCCCGCCTCCAGAGCCACCCTGACTTTTTCCAGTTCGGTATTGACATCGCCAAAATCGGATGAAGTGCCGATATTGGCATTGACCTTGGTGGATAGCCCCGCACCCACGCCGCACGGGATAAGGCCGGAATGATTAACGTTAGCCGGTATCACCACCGTCCCTTTGGCGACGCCCTGCCGAATACATTCGGCATCCAGCCCCTCGGCCTGCGCCACCGCTTCCATCTGCGGAGATATTTTGCCCTGCCTGGCGATTTCCAGTTGCGTCATGCCAATCACCCTCCTGTAATAACAAAACCAAGGGCGCTTCCGAAAGCTCAAGACCCCTGGTTTCCGGGTAAGGCCGCTTCCCTACGCTCGTATTACCGAGGTCAGGTTCCAAGGGTCGCCCCGATTCTACCGGAGCTCTCAGCCTTGAGCACCCCTAGCGGTTATATATATATCTCATCGTAGCACAAATCTACGTGGAAAGCAAACGATAATGGACGTTAAAAAAACTTGTCCTTGCGGGGCGAAGCCCGTGGCAATTCCCGATAATGTGCCGTACAGCACCAGGGGACTGCTTCGTCACGCTGCTCTTTACAATGACGGATGTTCTTCATCCAGCTTGCACGCAATTTTATGACTACGGCGGTTCTATGCTAGACTAACGTAGATGTCCAAATATCTCGTTTTTATAACGGTGGGGCTTTCTTTACTCATTGTTTCCATCAGCAGCACCACGGTCGCGGTGGCTTTTCCCGTTATTATTACCAAATTCAATACGTCACTGGTCCTGGCAGGCTGGATACTAAGCATCAACCAGCTGGCGGCCACAGCTATCATGCCCCTGGCCGGGAAAGCCGGCGATATCTTCGGCGGGAAAAACTGCTTCATGGTCTCTCTGGGCATTTTCACACTGGGGTCACTACTTTGCGCCGTTTCGCCCAACATCGAGATACTCATCGCCTCCCGGTTCATCCAGTCCATCGGCGCCGGTGGTTTCCTGCCGCTGGTGACGGGCATCGTCAGCGAGCAGTTCCCCAACGCCAGGCAACAGGCCATCGGCCTCATCAGCAGCTTCTTCCCCATCGGCATGATTATCGGGCCGAACCTCGGCGGCTGGCTGGTCGAAGCTTTCGGATGGGAGTCAGTATTCTGGATTAATATCCCTCTCGGAGCGGCCGTTTTTATCGTGGCGATTTTCCTATTAAAGCCCGGTAAAAGGGAAAGCGGCCACATGGACCTCACGGGCGCCGGACTGCTGACGGGCGCTCTTTCCGCCCTACTTATCGCCCTCGGTGAGATAGATAGTGCGCGGCAGGGCGCCTCTTGGCTGTGGCCGGGGCTGCTCTTCGCCGCGTCTATCGGGCTAACCATTCTTTTTGTCCGCCACGAGGGCAAAGATGAAAATCCCATCATCGAACTGCAACTCCTCAAGAGGAAACCCTTTCTGGCGGCGAACATATTCAATTTCCTGTTCGGGATGGTGGTAATCGGCATCATGAGTTTTATCCCGCTTTACGCCACAACCGTTTACGGTATGTCCACCCTGCAAAGCGGCCTCGTCCTGACACCGCGGTCCGTGGGTATGATAACGGCTTCGACTGCGACCAGCCTGACCCTGATGCGATGGGGATACCGCTGGCCGATGCTCATCGGGACGGGTATCATCGTGTTAAGTTTGC
The DNA here is from genome assembly GCA_964462865.1 of uncultured Dehalococcoidaceae bacterium. Taxonomy (GTDB): domain Bacteria; phylum Chloroflexota; class Dehalococcoidia; order Dehalococcoidales; family RBG-16-60-22; genus Fen-1077. The sequence continues at coordinate 22,721 of CAYWZO010000031.1, forward strand.
TGCTGATAGGCGCGGCTGCGCCGGTCGCCGGATTGCTGGGGATTCAAATCAACGGCATCGTGGTGCTGGTAGTAGTGATGTTGATAATAGGTCTGGGCATGGGGATGACCGCTCCGGCGGCCAATAATGCCTGCCTCGACCTGATGCCTTTCCGTGTAGCTACGATTACCGGAGTGAGGGGTATGTTCCGTCAGGCCGGAGGAGCGGTAAGCGTGGCCGCCACTTCGCTCCTGCTGAACGGTACAGAGGACATGACACACGGTTTCATGATTGTCTTTCTGGGCATGGCGGCAATCATGATTCTATTGACTCCCCTGATTTACGCGATGCCAGCAGGCCCAGGTCAGCCACAAGATAGAGAGGCCGCAGTCAATAAATCCTGAACCCTAGTTAAAAAGGCAGCGTCCACCTTGAACCGGCGTTGTTCAGGAAGAACCTCTCACCGAACTCCCGCGCCAGGTAGGCCGATGCCCCGAAGCCGGTGCAGTGGGAAACGCCGAGGTACTGCACCCCTATCTCCTGCAGTTCCGCCGCCGTCTTCTGCAGGCGCTCTGCCGAAGCATTGAGGAGGTGCGTCCCGCCGATGGCAGCATAAACAAGCTCCTTGCCGGTGAGCTTCTGGGCGTGGCGCAGCGTATTGATAATGCCGCGGTGGGCGCAGCCCAGGATAACCACCAGCCCGTAATCAGTGTCCAGCACCATGGCCAGGTCATCATTCAGGGCGTCCGGGAGCATTTCGCCGCTGGTATTATCGAAAAGGCCGCTGTCAATCTCCTCGTAGCCCGAGACCATGGGAATCTCGCCGGTAGTGAGGAAGTTTGTGGTAAGGCAGACGGGTTCCCGGGTCAGGTTAAAGCGGGCCCCGAGGTTTTCCAGCAGCAGGGTGTTAGAGCCGAGGGTGCCGGAATTCTT
>CAYWZO010000032.1:0-22610 GCA_964462865.1 uncultured Dehalococcoidaceae bacterium
ACCCCAAGAAAAATCTTGAGGTCTCCTCTGGAGTGGGCATTACTCTTGAGGGGTCATGCCCACTCCCTAATTCTACCATATCATGTCAATAGATGGTAGAAAAAGTACTTTTCGTTTTGAATGTATTTATATATCTAAATTAAAAAATAATACATTCAAACAATATATGGAAGGGAAAATGTTCAATTTTAAGGTAATTGCTAGAAGTTTTCCAGCTATTTGCGTTGTTGCTGCTGCTTTCCTTTTCTTTCAGGGCAATTCAAGCGCAGGTGGTCTTCTTGTATTTTTAGCTTTCGCTTCATTCGCAATAGCGTTAGTAGCGAAAAAACTATAATAAACGTACTCGCCGTTATTTAATCAACTGGCACCACCCTTGCGCCCCCATGTCCTGATACACTATAATTTTCATGGCGCAGGGGTGTAGCTCAGCTGGTAGAGCAGCGGTCTCCAAAACCGCCGGTCGTGGGTTCGAGTCCTGCCACCCCTGCCACTTTTACCGGCCGAGGTGGTGGAATTTGGTAGACACGCCATCTTGAGGGGGTGGTGCGCGTAAGCGCGTCGGAGTTCGAGTCTCCGCCTCGGCACCAGTGACATCAACCGGGGCAGAAAAAGCCCCCTGTCTCTGGGATTGATACTACCCGATTTGCCCCCCGGAGCGTATTTCTGGTATCATCTTTGACATAATGGTTATCCGGCGGCAGGTGACTTAAATGGCGGAACAGGCCCGTCTGATTGACATCTACATCATGGGCCGGCGCTGCCAGGTGCCGGAAGGGCTTACCATTTTAACGGCGCTGGAGTACAGCGGCTACCGCCTGGTGCGGGGCTGCGGCTGCCGCGCCGGCTTCTGCGGCGCCTGCGCTACCATCTATAACTTCCGCCATGACCCCCAGCTGCGGTACGACCTGGCCTGCCAGAAGACCGTGGAGCCGGAGATGTGCCTGGTCCAGATACCTTTCTTCCCCGCCGTTAAAGCGCTATATGATTTAGAAAAGACGCAGGCCGACGCCGAAGTAGTCAAAACCCTCTACCCGGATATCGTGAAATGCTTCGGGTGCAACACCTGTACCAAGACCTGCCCGCAGGAGCTTGAGGTGATGTGGTTTATGACCGATGCCCTGCGCGGCGATATCGCGGCGGTCGCGGAAAAGTCGTTCGATTGCGTCATGTGCGGGCTGTGCGCCGCCCGGTGCCCGCAGGGACTGGTGCCTTATAACGTGGCCCTCCTGTGCCGCCGCCTCTACGGGCGCCACCTGTCGCCCGTTTCCGGGCACCTGGAACAGAGAATCGCGGAAATTGAGTCTGGCAAATTCGATGCGGAGATAGAAGAGCTGAAAAAGGCCGGCGAAAAAGAGCTGCGCCGCCGGTACGCCGGGCGCGACATGGAACCGGCCCTCGAGCAGCAGTGGGAGTAAAAGCGAAGTAGCATGTACCCCGCTTATTTAGAAGAAAACATCCATCTCGTCGAGGATACGCGCGTCAGACGTCTTATCGAGAGCATACCCCGCCTCGACGAAGACGAAAAAAAGGAACTGCTGCACGGATACCACCCTGACTACGTTTCCACCAGCCTGCGCAAGCTCAAGGTGGGCGTCAATAAGGGCGATGCCACGCCCGTCGAGCTGGCCGATTTGCTCGAGGGCAATAGCCGGGTCGACCCGGATAAAATCGACCCTTCCAAACCGGACTATAACGTCGATGTCCTGGTCATCGGTTGCGGGGGGGCGGGGGCCTCGGCAGCACTGCTCGCCCACGAAGGCGGGGCCAGGGTCCTCGTTGCCACCAAGTTACGCCTCGGTGATGCCAATACCGTCGGTGCCCAGGCGGGCACGCAGGCCGCCGACCGACCGAACGATTCACCGGCCCAGCATTACCTGGACACCATGGGCGGCGGCCACTTTGAAAATATCCCGGAGCTGGTCGAGGTGCTGGTCAAGGATGCCCCTTCGGCCATCAGGTGGCTGGAAAAGCTGGGCGTAAACTGGGACAAGGCGCCCGATGGCAGCATGTACGAGCTTTCCGGCGGCGGCACCTCACGGCGGCGGCTGCACTCGGCGCGGGACTATACCGGCCTGGAAGAAATGCGCGTCCTGCGCGATGAACTTAGCAACAAGAAAATCGATTATATAGAGTTCGCCCCGGCCGTGGAGCTGATACTGGACGATAAAGGGCAGATTGCCGGCGCTATTCTCCTCAACCTGGAGACCGAGGAACTAATCGTCGTCCGGGCAAGGGCGGTCATCCTGACTACCGGCGGCATCGGGCGGCTCCACATTCAGGGCTTCCCCACCACCAACCACTACGGCGCCACTGCCGATGGCCTGGTACTGGCCTACCGCGCCGGTGCCGAACTTATTTTTATCGATACCATGCAGTACCATCCCACCGGCGCCGTTTACCCCCTCCAGATTCTCGGCCAGCTGGTCACGGAAAAGGTCAGGACGCTGGGGGCGCAACTGGTTAACGGCCGCGGCGAGCAGTTCGTCATGCCCCTGGAGCCGCGGGATATCGTCACCTCGGCTATCATCCGGGAGTGCGAAGAACGCCAGCTGGGCCTGCTGACGCCCCATAGCGAGGTGGGCGTCTGGCTGGACTCGCCGATGATTGACATTATCCGCGGCGAGGGCACCATCGCCCGTGAGCTGCCGGCCATGGTGCGGCAGTACCGCCGTTTTAATATTGATATCACCCGTGAGCCGATTCTGGTCTATCCCACCCTGCACTACCAGAACGGCGGCATTAAAATAAATACCGAAGGGGCGACCAATGTGCCCGGCCTGTTCGCGGCTGGCGAATGCACCGGTGGCGTACACGGGCGTAACCGGCTCATCGGCAACTCGACCCTGGAACTCTTTGTCTTCGGGAGGCGGGCTGGCCGGGCTGCCGCCCGTTACGCTAAAGAGGTCAGGAGGGGCAGCCCGACGCTCGAGCACGTGCGTCTCTGGCAGCAAGAACTCGAACGCACCGGCCTGGCGGCGGAACGCCCGCTTTCACCCCGGATTCTCCCGAACTATGCCAGGAACACGCGCGGGCACACACCGCTGGAGATATAAAGTGATAACATCATATTGTCATTCTGAGCGAAGCGAAGAATCCGGTGGTGGGGAATGAAAGAGCGGGATTATCGGGTCAAGCCCGAAAAACAATCTTAAGACTGTGGAGTAAGCACCATGCCGATGCCGGTGCAGCGGGATGTTAATGAAATAGAAGCCATCCTCAACGAAGTACTTAATACCAGGTGCCCGCCGGTGGGGCGGTGCCGCCTGCTCTCCAGCGGCTTCGGTACGGCCCACGCCCTGAACATCACCGAAAATATCAGCGGCCATAAAGAGTGCCTGGGCTGCGGCAACTGCATTGATATCTGCCCGTTTTTATCCCGCGAGCCTTCCCGCCGCGATAAGACCGAGCAGCGTACTTCGATGGCGCTGGAAAGCATCGTCGGGGAGGACTGCGACCTGTGCGGCGCCTGCATCCTCGTTTGCCCCCAGGTGGATACCACCATCAAGAGCTACGTCGTGAACCACCGTATGGTTGAGGCGATGACCCGCATCGAAGAAAAAATCGGCGACGAGGACGAGCCCGACTTGGACCTGTTTCTGGAGGAAGCTTTAGACGTTTAATGAAAGATAAATCATCTCCCTTTATAAAGGGAGATTGAGAGGGATTTTGTGCTATCCTATGATGCAAAATTAAAAGGGCGGTCGCGGCAACTACGAAGAAATATGACCGACGCTGAAATTATTCTCTGGTCGAAAATAAGGATGAAGCAACTGAACGGTTATCAATTCTTCAGACAGAAACCCATCGGCAGATATATTGCAGATTTCTTTTGCATGAAAGTGAAACTCGTTATCGAAATTGATGGAGGCCAGCACTTTTTAACGGATATTGTCGAATATGATGAATCCAGGGACAAATATTTAGAAAGTCTTGGCTTAACAGTATTAAGGTTTACTAACACCGAAATAAAGGAGAATATCGAGGGTGTGATTGATGTAATCTTAGAAAATTTAAAAGCAAAATCCCCCTTAGTCCCCCTTTATAAAAGGGGTAAATGAAGAAAATGGACTTCGAACTTTCTGAAGAACTGAAAATGGTGCAAAGTCTGGCACGGGACTTTGTCGACGAGCAACTGAAACCCCTGGAAAGAGAAATCCTGGGGCAGGCCGCTGACCTGTCCGACGCCCATGCCTATCTCCCCGCCGATAAAGAGGCCGACCTTGCCGAGATGGTCAGGGACATGGGGCTCTGGGGACTCGGCGTCCCCGAGGAGCTGGGGGGCGCCGGCTTGAGCACGCTGGGCGTCTGTCTGGTGGAAGAAGAGCTGGGCCGGTCGGTAGTTCCCTTCCGCTGCGGCGATGTCAGTCCCGTCCTTTTCGACGGCACGGCTGCCCAGAAAGATAAATACCTCCTGCCGGCACTGAATAATCAAAAACGCGCCTATATGGCCCTGCTGGAACCTGATAATCATACCGGCCTCCCGGCCATGCGGACGACGGCAAAGAAAGAAAACGGTTTTTACGTTCTCAACGGGGAAAAGTGTTCGTTCTCGCGGGCTGGAGATGACTATTTTGCTATAGCCTTCGCGGTGACGGATAACGGCACCACCTGTTTCCTGGTGGATAAAGACACGCCGGGATTCATTGTTACCGGCGGGGGCGAAAAGACGGGCTGGCTTTCTCGGGTAAAAGGGCCCATGTTGCTGGTCTTTAAAAAGTGCCGCGTGCTGGTGGAAAACATCTTGGGTGAAGAAGGCAGGGCCTTTCAACTCGGTAAAAAGTGGCTCCCGCAACGGCGCATCGTCCGGGGGGCGCGCTGCGTCGGCACCGCCCGCCGGCTGCTGGACGAAGCAGCAGCCCAGGCCGGGTCCGTGGAAACGTTCGGCCGCTCCATTTTTAAACGTACCAACATCCAGGCGGCCCTGGCGGAGATGGCTGTCCACATCCACGCCGCCAGGCTCATGGTGTACGAGGCCGCTTGCAACGCGGACAGCGGCCGGATGGTGAGGCGCGCCTCGGCCATGGTTAAGCTACACACCACACAGATGGTCCAGACCGTCGCCGACCGGGTAGCCCATATCTTTAACGGGCCGCCCAATCTCAAAGGACTGCCCCTGGCCAGGCTTTGCCGCCGCGCCCTGGAAAGTACCGCGGCAGAACTGGTTATGGAGCGGCAGCGGCATATCGTGGCGGCGGATATCATGAAAGGTTTGAAATAAGCAGGGCTTTATGAACCAGTACGATTATATCATCGTGGGCAGCGGCATCGGCGGATTATATACCGGCCTGCTCGCCCGGGAAAATGGCAGCGTTCTTATCATCACTAAAGGCAGCATTGACGACTGCAATACCCGGTACGCCCAGGGGGGTATCGCGGCCGCTATCGGCAAAGATGATTCGCCGCAACTCCACCTGGACGACACGGTAAATGCCGGCGGTGGCCTGTCCGATGAAGAAGCGGTACGCATTCTGGCCAACGAGGCGCCGGCCCGTATCTCTGACCTCGTTAACTACCGTGTCCCGTTCGATACTCTCGACGGCGAGATTGCCCTGACCATGGAGGCGGCCCACAGCGTGTCTCGCGTCCTGCACGCCGGTGGTGACGCCACCGGCGAATATATCGAGGGGGCATTAAGCCGGGAAGTACGCTCGGCCGGGCGACGGATTACTGTCCTGGAAAATTTCCTGGCGACGGAGATACTGGTGGAAAAGGGGAAGGTGACCGGCATCCAGGCGCTCGACTGCCGTACCGGCATCACCGAGGAGTTCGAGTGCCGTTACCTCGTCCTGGCCACCGGCGGTGCCGGACAGCTGTTTAAATACAACACCAACTCCGGCGTTGCTACCGGCGACGGTATTGCCCTGGCCTTTAACGCCGGCGCCGAGATTACCGACATGGAGTTTTTCCAGTTCCATCCCACCGCCCTGCGTATGCCCGGTGTCCCTCCTTTTCTTATCTCGGAGGCGGTGCGTGGGGAGGGAGGAATCCTGCGCAATGCCAGCGGTTACCGTTTCATGGCGGACTACCACGAGAAAGGCGACCTGGCGCCCCGGGACGTTGTTGCCCGCAGCATCCTGCACGAGATGAAAAAGTCCGGCTCTGACCGGGCCTATCTCGACGTTACCCACCTGCCGCCCCATCTGATTACCACCCGTTTTCCTCATATCTACCGTTTCTGCCTCGACCGCGGCCTGGATATCACCGTAAGTCAGGTGCCGGTAGCTCCGGCGGCCCATTACATGATCGGCGGTATCAGGACCAACAGCTGGGGAGAGACGAACATCGCCGGCCTGTTTGCCACCGGAGAAACCGCCTGCACCGGCGTCCACGGGGCCAACCGCCTGGCTTCCAACTCGCTGCTGGAAGCTATCGTCTTCAGTAGAAGAATCATTGAAAAGACAAAAAATAGGTCCAAAGAGAAGATCACGGCCAACGGAAGGGTCAAGGACATGTCCTCGTCGCTGGGTCAGCGGCCGTCGTCCAGGGCGGTGCCCGTGCCCGGACTTGCCGTCTTACAGCAGATACTGTGGGACAAGGCCGGTATCATCCGTGAGAAAGAGGGCCTGAACCAGGCGGCCGGTGTCCTGGCGGCCTGGCAGTATTCCCTGCCTCACCCCACCGACCAGCCTTCCTACGAGCTGCACAACCTGGTATTGACCGGTCGGCTCCTGGCGGAGGCGGCTTTAATCAGGGAAGAGAGCCGCGGCGCCCATTACCGCTCTGATTTCCCCCAGACCTCCCCCAGGTGGCAGTGCCACATCGTCTGGCGGAAGTAGGCAAGCCCAAAACCAATTGTTAAATTAGATTCCTTTGACAGGTGTTGACATAAATTAATGGTCGTAATATAATAATTCTATCTTTTGAATCAAGGGGATATGAATGCAATATCGGGACTGCGGGATGCAACCGGGTCTTCAGGGTTTTGCCGGGACTACCACGCCCCGGGGGGCTCGTTGTGTCTCCAGTCCGGGACTTGGTGCGCGTTAGTAAATAGTCCGGAGACACGGAGAGAGCCCAGGTAAATTGCCTGGGCTTTTTTATTATCAGGCTTAGACAGAAGAGATAATTTGATAATTAAGTGGCTTTTGCATTATAAATATAGAGACAGCCAGCCCAATTATTTACTAGAAGGAAAACGTTTGTGGCCAAGAAAAGGAAAGAGGAAAAACCAAAAGAATATACCCGCCGTCAGCTATCGCACTTTAAAAAGACGCAACGGCGTCAGCGTATCGTAAAAATCGTGGGGATTTCCGTCCTCGCTATCGTTATTTTGCTTCCTTTGGCGGGATGGTTCCATCAGGAGTATCTGCCCCTGCACCGGACCATGCTGAAAGTCAACGGTGTTAAATTCAACGTCGGTTATTATATCGACTTCATGAAGGTCATGCGGTACAATGATAAGACCACAGATTCTGCCACGCTGGCCTACGAAGCCGCTCAGCAGATAGCCCAGGGTGAAATTCTCCGGCAGGGGGCCGGGAAGCTTGGCGTTACCGTCAGTGATAACGAGACAAAGAACTTTCTGAAAATGGTGGGCTTCCCGGATTCTCAGGCCGCCAGGGACTATTTCGGGAACCAGTTGCTGATAAATAAATTAAAGACCGGCCATTTCAGTTCCGGTGTCCCGGAGACTGGTGACCAGGTGCATCCTCTGATGATGATGCTGGAGAGCGAACAGCAGGCTGCGGAATTCAGGCAGAGGCTGGTCAGCGGGGACAACTTTACCGCGCTGGCCAGTGAGTTCGGGCAGGATTACTACTCGAAAAACATCAATCAAGGTGACTTTGGCCTGCATGTCCGGGACGTGCTTAAAGACCAGGTGAGTTCGGCGGTACCTCTGGACTACGCCTTCAGCGCCGCCGTGGGGGATTTGAGCTTACCTTTAAGTGATAACGAAACATACAAGCAGTCGGGCTACTGGCTCATCAAACTCGTGGACAGGCCGGAAGAGGGCAAGGTCAATGTCCAGGCCCTGTTCGTCGGCGACAATGCCACGGCCATGGATGTTAAAGGACGGCTGGAGGCCGGTACGCTAAGTCTGGCCGACGCCGCCGAAAAATATACCGAGTACAGCCTGTCTAAAGAGAAGCACGGAGACCTCGGGGTGATAAGCGTGTCCGAGAACAGCACGTTCACGGCGGTCTTTAATGATTATGTGTTTAACCCGGACACGCCGACGGGACCGTGGAGCCAGCCCATCCACGAAACGGAACTCTGGACACAGGGGGGCTTCTGGCTGGTCAAGGTGCTGGAAAAACTGGAGGATGCCAAACTTAGCGATGAAGACCGGGACTACCTTATAGGGCGGGCTCTGGACGCCTGGTATTCCGAGCTGACATCCGCCCCTGACCTCAATCTGGAGAGCGACCTGTTGACCCCTGAAATGAGAGACTGGGCCATGGAGCGGCTTGATAAGGAATATCCTGTATCGCAGGTGCAATGATATGAAGAAAAAGAGTATAGGAATAGGTCTGATGGGGCTGGGGGTGGTTGCCGGGCAGGTGGCCAGGGTGCTGGCGGGTAAATCTGCGGAGCTGGCGGAAAAAGTCGGCTGCTCCCTGGTCCTGTGCAGGGTCAAGGTACTGGCGGTTGACCTGGAACGCGCCCAGGCGAAAGAGATGCCGGGCGGTATTCTCACCACCGATGATGAAGAGTTCTTCAATACGCCGGATATAGACATCATCGTCGAGGCTATCGGCGGCGAGCACCCGGCCTTAGAATATATCCAGAGGGCGCTCTCCGGTGGCAAGCATGTGGTCACTTCCAATAAAGAGGTCATCGCCAAGCACGGCGTGGAGCTACTGGCCCTGGCGCGGCAGCACGGCGTCGGCCTGCAATACGAGGCCAGCGTCGGCGGCGGCATCCCGCTGATTGCCCCTTTCAAGCACGACCTCGTGGCCAATAACATCAGCGGCATCTTCGCCATCATCAACGGCACCACCAATTATATCTTGAGCCGGATGGCCCGCGAGGGCATTGATTTTGCCGCGGCCCTGAAACAGGCGCAGGAACTCGGCTACGCGGAGAGCAACCCGGCCAATGACATTGAAGGCATTGATGCCCACTACAAGCTGGCTATCCTTGCCTCGCTGGCCTTCCGCCGGCAGGTGCGTCCCGAGGACATTTACCGCGAGGGAATCTCCCGGCTTACCAGCCGCGATTTCCGCTACGCGCGGGAACTCGGCTTCGCCATCAAGCTGCTGGCCATCGCCAAGCGCAGTAACAACTCTATCGAGGTACGGGTGCACCCCGTCTTCATTCCCCGGGACTCTTTCCTGGCCAAGGTGGACGGCGTCTATAACGCCATCCAGGTGGAAGGCGACCTGGTCGGCAAGGTGCTTTTCATGGGCGAAGGCGCTGGCGCCAACCCCACCAGCAGCGCCGTCATCGCCGATGTTGTCTCATCGGCACGGAAAATCGTTCTGGGCGTCGGCAGCATCTCGGTATGGAAAGCAGACTCGGGCGAGAGCATCAAGCCGATGGCGGAAATCGAGACCCAGTATTATATCAGGTTGAGTGCGGCGGACCGGCCCGGCGTGCTGGCGAAAATCGCCACGGTTTTCGGCAATCACGATATCAGCATCGCCTCGGCCATACAGCCGGAGTCTGATGACAAGACGCAGACGGCGGAAATCGTGATTATGACCCACCCGGCCAAAGAGGGGGAAATGCAGAAAGCCCTCCGCGAGCTGGGCCAGCTGGAGGTGGTCCGGGAGGTCAGCAATTTCATCCGCGTCGAGGAACTGGAAGGGGGCTAGCCATGAAACGCGGTGTCCTGTTTCAATACAAAAAATACCTGCCTTTTACCCGAAAGACCCCCATGTTCACCATCGGCGAAGGCGATACACCGCTGGTAAAATGCGATAGGCTGGCGCAGCGGTACGGCTGCGGCGCGCTTTACTTCAAGCTGGAAGGGTGCCATCCCACCGGCTCCTTTAAGGACCGGGGCATGGTGGTGGCCGTGGCCAAAGCAGTGGAGGCCGGCAGCCGGGCAGTAATTTGTGCCTCCACCGGCAACACCAGCGCCTCGGCGGCCGCTTATGCCGCCTGCTGCGGGCTGGAGTGTATCATCATTATCCCCGGCGGGAAAATCGCCCTGGGAAAGCTGGCCCAGGCCATCGTTTACGGGGCGAAAATCATCGCCGTCGATGGCAATTTCGATAAAGCTTTAGAAATCGTCCGCAGCCTGTCGGAAAAGCACCCGGTGACCCTGGTCAACTCGCTCAATCCCAACCGCATCGAGGGGCAGAAGACCGCCGCTTTCGAGATAATCGATGTCCTCGGCGATGCCCCGGACTACCTCTTCCTGCCGGTGGGCAACGCCGGCAATATCACCGCTTACTGGAAGGGCTTTAAAGAGTACTGCGAGGCTGGTAAAGCGACGAAGAAACCGAAGATGTACGGCTTTCAGGCCGAGGGCGCTGCGCCCATCGTCCGCGGTTACGCCATCGAAAAACCAGAGACGGTCGCCACGGCCATACGCATTGGCAATCCGGCCAGCTGGCAGAAAGCCGTGGCCGCCCGCGATGAGTCCGGCGGCATTATCGACATGGTCAGCGACGACGAGATACTGGCTGCCCAGCGTATCATGGCAGCGGAGGCGGGCGTCTTTGGCGAGCCGGCCTCGGCGGCCTCCCTGGCCGGGCTGATTAAGCTGACCGGTAAAGGACAGGATTTTTCCGATAAAGTAATTGTCTGCGTGGTCACCGGCAGCGGCCTTAAGGACACCGAGACCGCCCTGAAGCAGACCCCGTCCATCACGGAGCTTCCGGCGGACATCAAGGCGGTGGAAAAGTCCCTGGGGTGGGCATAAACGATTTGTCATTGCGAGCCATCCCCGATGAAATCGGGGAGGCGCGGCAATCTCTGTTATTGTCTCAGTTCAAATTAGAGATTGCCACGTCGCTTCGCTCCTCGCAATGACAGCTAAAAACAGGAGGCGGCGTATGTTTGACGAGGCGAAGATAAAAAAGGCGGTGCTGGATATTATCGAAGCTATCGGGGAAGACCCGTCCCGTGAGGGAATCAGGGGTACCCCCCAGCGCGTGGCGGAGATGTACGCCGAGCTTTTCCAGGGCCTGCACAAAGACCCGAAGGAAGACCTCGACGTGGACTTCGAGCTGGGGCACCGTGAGATGGTGATACTGAAGGACATCCCGTTTTACTCCATGTGCGAGCACCACCTCCTGCCGTTTTACGGCGTGGCCCACGTGGGCTATATCCCCAACGCCGAGGGACGCATTGTGGGTATCAGCAAGCTCGCCAGGGTGGTGGAAACGATAGCCCGTCGCCCGCAGGTACAGGAGCGTATGACCACGGAAATCGCCGACACAATTTTTAAAGGCTTGAAAGCCGACGGGGTGGGGGTGGTCATCCAGGCGGAGCACCTCTGCATGATTATGCGCGGTATCAAGAAACCGGGCAGCAATGTGATTACCTCGGCACTGCGGGGGACCTTCCGCAGCAAGGCGGCCTCCCGCGCCGAGTTCTTCTCGCTGATTCAGGGCAAGTAGGCAGGAGAAATAACTCCATAAGGCTGTTTTTCTTTTGAATTAAAATTCTTGACAAAATATCTCATTTGAAATATAATAGTAGGAAATAGTAAATAGGAGGTATAATTGAAATTCATCATAGGTGGTCACAGCTACGAAATAAATAGAGAAGACATTCTGGTGGCAACCAGAGGTGTTGCTCCAAAACCATTTGATGGAAGGAATAAATATTATGTTGAACTTCACGGATTAAATTATCCCATTAAGCAGATTATACACTTGGTGACGGGGCTTTCGTATACAGAAGATTTTACGGCACAGTATGCTCTACATATACTTAAGAAATTGGGATTTTCAGTTCAATTACTGGAGCCAGTGAACGGAATAAAATCCATACCTAGCGTTCCACAAAAGACTTCTGTAACTGAAGGTGTTATGAAGTTCGCGGTTACTCTGGAACAGGACGAAGACGGCTTTATCGTTGCCAGCGTTCCGGCTTTACCGGGGTGCCACACACAGGGCAGAACTAAAGAAGAGGCTATTGCCAACATTAAAGAGGCCATTCGTGGTTACATTGCCAGTATGCGACGGCATGGAGAATCGATACCTAGCGTTACCGAGGTACGAGAGGTGGAGGTCGCTGTTTGATGCTTCGCCTTCCGGTAATATCCGGCGATGATTTCGTCAAAGCAGTTCGGAAAATCGGTTATCTCTGGGACCATACCGAGGGAAACCATATGATACTACTTCACCCATCCAAAGGCAGGCTTTCAGTCCCGAAACATAAAGAATTAGGTCCGGGATTGTTACGTCATTTGATTAATGACGAGGGGCTTACAAGGGATGAGTTTCTTGCCTTACTAAAAGCCCGGAAAAGCTAACTTACCTTAAATATCCAGATTGGCGCTCTTGGCGTGGGTCTGGATAAACGCCTTGCGCGGCGGCACCTCGTCACCCATCAGGATATGGAACACCTCGTCCGCCTTGGTGGTGTCCTCCACGTTCACGGAGAGGATGGTGCGGGTGGCCGGGTTCATGGTGGTCTCCCAGAGCTGCTCCGCCGTCATTTCCCCCAGGCCCTTATAGCGCTGGATTTCCGTCCTTTTCCCGCCCAGTTCTTTCAACGCCTCGTCCTTTTCCTGTTCTGTGTAGACCCATTTAAAATTGCTGCCGCTCTTGATGCGGTACAGCGGCGGCTGGGCGATGAACAGGTGGCCGTTGGCGATAAGCTTGGACATGTGCCGGAAAAAGAAGGTGAGCAACAGCGTGCGGATATGCGAGCCGTCCACATCGGCATCGGTCATCAGAATGACGCGGTTATAGCGTATCCTCGCCGGGTCGAAGTCTTCATCGAGCCCCGCGCCGATGGCCGTGATGATGGTGCGTATTTCTTCGTTGGCCAGCATTTTATCCGGCGGTGCCTTTTCTACGTTGAGTATCTTCCCCCGTAAGGGCAGTATCGCCTGGAAACGGCGGTTGCGCCCCTGCTTGGCCGAGCCGCCGGCGGAGTCGCCCTCCACCAGGTACAGCTCGCACTGCTCCGGGTCTTTCTCCGAGCAGTCGGCCAGCTTGCCGGGGAGTGTGCCGTACTCCAGCCCGCTCTTCCTGATGATTAAATCACGCGCCTTGCGGGCGGCCTCGCGGGCCCGGGCCGCCGTGACGCACTTGTCCATGATTTTCTTGGCATCGTCAGGGTGCTCTTCCAAATAAAGCGCCAGGCCTTCGTTGACGACGCTTTCCACCTGGCTCTTCACCTCGATGTTGCCCAGCTTGCCCTTGGTCTGCCCTTCGAACTGCGGTTCGGGGAGCTTGACGCTGACGACGGCCGTTAGTCCTTCCCGGGAATCTTCACCGGTCAGGTTGGGGTCATCTTCCTTAAGGAACTTGTTTTTGTGAGCGTAGTCGTTAAGCACGCGTGTCAGCGCCGAACGGAAACCGGTAAGGTGGGTGCCTCCGTCTACCGTGTTGACGCAGTTGGCGAAGCTGAAGGCGGACTCATTGTAGCTGTCGTTATACTGGAGGGCCACCTCGATGACGGTGCTGTCCATCATCTTGGTGATGTATATGGGCACCGGATTGCGTACCAGGCGGTTACGGTTAAGATGGCGGACAAAACCGGTGATGCCGCCCTCGAAGTAGAAAGTCTGCTCCAGGTCTTTCTCTTCGTCAATGAGGGTTATTTCCAGACCTTTGTTAAGATAGGCGACCTCCCGCAGGCGCTCGGCCAGCACGTTGAAATCATAGCTGATTTCCCCGAATATCTCTTTATCGGGCAGGAAGGTGGTCGTGGTGCCGGTATCTTCGGCATTACCGGTTACCGTCAAAGGCCCTGCTGGTACGCCGCGCTTGTATTCCTGGTGGTGCACCTTGCCGTCGAGTCTGACGTCGACCGCGCACCACTCGGAGAGGGCGTTGACCACCGAGGCACCGACGCCGTGCAGGCCGCCGGACACGGTATAAGACTTGCCGCCGAATTTGGCCCCGGCATGCAGCACCGTCATGACCGTTTCCAGGGCGGATATCTTGGTGGTGGGGTGGATGCCCACCGGGATGCCGCGCCCGTTGTCCGTAATGCTTACGGAGCCATCCTTATTGATGGTGGTGATAATCCGGTCGCAGCAGCCGACCATAGCCTCGTCGACGCTGTTATAGACAATCTCGTAAACCAGGTGTTGCAGGCCGCGCTGGTCGGTGCTGCCGATGTACATCCCGGGCCGCCGCCGCACTGCCTCCAGACCGCCGAGGACGAGGATATCCTTGGCGGTGTATTCGCCAATATTGATGTTCTTCGTTTTCCTGGGTTTAGTTGTATCCGGCATGGGAATTCCTCACCAAAAAACCGCGGCGGAGTCCTCTTTCAGGGGAACGACAGGTACTGTATCGCCCGCAGCCGTATGTTGGCATAAAACAAGACCGAGAGAATATATGTAAATCAACTTAATATATTATAACATGATTTAGCTTCGTAGTAAAGCTAAAATGAATATACCATCGGGGGTGAAGTCAAGAACAAAGGTCAAATGCAAACAGGAACCTCCCGCTTGACTTTTGTTGGTGATTTACTGTTATGTTATACTCGAAATAGGGGGAAGATACCGGGTAAATCGTGGTACGAGCCTTCAGGAGAACGGGGAAAATGGCTATTAATTTAAATAAGGCGCAGCAACTGGCTGAAAAAATCATCAAAAACATCGAGAAAGTCATGGTGGGCAAGCCGGAGGCGGTACAGCTGGCGGTCATTACCTTGATCAGCCAGGGGCACCTGCTTATCGAAGACGCCCCGGGCGTCGGTAAAACCATGCTGGCCCGTAGCCTGGCGAAATCGATTAATTGCACCTTCAAGCGCATCCAGTTCACGCCCGATATGCTGCCGGGCGATGTTACCGGCGTCACGGTTTACAACCAGAAACTCGGCGACTTCGAGTTTCACCCCGGGCCGGTCAATGCCCAGATTGTCCTGGCCGACGAAATTAACCGGGCCACGCCCAAAGTGCAATCGGCCTTGCTGGAAGCCATGGAAGAGAGGCAGATTACGGTGGAGGGAGTAACGCGCAAAATGCCGAATCCTTTCCATGTCCTGGCCACCCAGAACCCCATCGAATACGAGGGCACCTTCCCCCTGCCGGAGGCGCAGCTCGACCGGTTCCTCCTGAGAATCAACATCGGTTATCCCACGGCGGCGGAAGAGGTAGCCATCATGGAACGGCAGCAGTATATCCACCCCATCGAGCAGATTGGCCCCGTCGTCGAGGCTGAAGACATCCTGACGCTCCAGGAAGCTGTGAAGCAGATATACGTGGACGACCTGGTCAAGCAGTATATCGTTGCCCTGGTAGAAGCGACGCGCCATCATGAATCCATCTATCTCGGGGCTTCGCCCCGCGGCTCGCTCGCCCTTTTCCGCACTTCTCAAGCCCGGGCACTGGTTCAGGGACGTGATTACGTCCTCCCGGATGATATCAAAGCCCTGGCCGGGTCGGCCCTGGCCCACCGGACGCTATTATCATCCACCGGTCAATCGCGCGGTCGTGACGGCCTCGCTTCCATCGCCGAAATCCTGGAAACCGTCCCCGTACCCGGGGCCATACCCGGCCGGTAATTAACTGGCGGCTGTATGGCGTTGTTCCTCTCTTTTCAGGGAAAAAGCAATGAAAATTAGACGGGTTATCATCATTATCCCCCTCTGCGTGCTGGCGCTGGCCCTGGCCGGGGGTTTTACCTGGCTGTGGCGCTTCTTTATTTTACTGGTCGTCGTCCTGGCCTTGAGCTATATCTGGTCACGCCTGGGCGCCCGCGCTATTGACGGGCGTGTGAAAAAACCCTCCGATTGCTGCCAGGTGGGCGAATATTTGGAAGAGGAATTCACGATTACAAACTATAGCCGGATGCCTTCGCCCCTGATTGAAGCCCAGGAAGAGACCGACTTGCCCGGATACCGGAATACCCTGGCCTTCAGCCTGCCCGCTCATGATTCCCACACCTGGTGTACCCTGGCTGTCTGCCGGCGCCGTGGGCTCTATACCGTCGGCGCTCTCTCCGTCAGGGTGTCCGACCCCCTCGGCCTATTTCCCGTGGAAAAATACCTTGGCGGTAATTACGAGGTCATTGTTTACCCGCAGACACTGGAGTTGCCGTTCTTCCAGGCCTTGCCCCGCCAGGAACCGGGGCAGAGCCCGCGCCGCTGGATGGCCAGCGAGGCCGGACCAAGTGCCGCCCGCGTGCGCGATTATACCAGCGGCGACAGTCTCCACCACATCCACTGGCATACCACGGCCCACACCGGCCGGCTCATGGTCAGGGAGTTCGAGCCGGACCGCTCCAGCTACAATTTTAAAAACATCTGGATTGTGCCGGATATGCACCATGCTTCCCGCCTGGGAGAAGGCGAAGCCACCACCGAGGAATACGCCGTCACCATAGCTGCCTCACTGGCTAAAAAATACATCACTAACGGCAAGCAGGTCGGACTCCTGGCGGTGGGTAACCGTTCTTATATCTCCCTGCCTGATACCGGGGACGAGCACCTGCGGCAAATCCTGTCGGCGCTGGCTTTGATGAAAGCGGAAGGCGAGGTTCCCATGGAAACCCTTCTCGCCTCACAGGCGGAGCGCTTTGAGGCCGGCTCGGTCGTCGTCGTTATCATGCCTGCCTTGAGCCGGGAGGTTATCGCACCGCTGCGCCGGTTGCTCCACCACGGCGTCATCGTCACCGTAATCTTGCTTGACCCTCAAAGCTTCGGCGACCAGACCGGGGCGGAAAGCCTGGCCCGCAGCCTCGCGGCCAGTGGCCTGTACGTCCATGTTATGAGGCGCGGCTCGGAGATTTCCCGGGCGCTGGACAGCCGGCTGTACTATGCGCGGGTATGAGCGTGGATGAAGTACTGTTGTTGGATGAAACTCCTCTCTCGCCCGTTTAGAGGGGCAGGAAGATAAATGCCTGAAGAAAATAAACCTGAAAAACCTGACCGCACAAGGGAAACGCCATCAGGGCTCCCGAGAGCCTATGGGTACCGGGCGTGGGCGATAAACTGGCGTGGTATTATCAATGTTGTCCTGCTTTTCCTGACCCTGGAAATAGCCGTCCTTTCCGTAGAGCAGGCCCACTGGATTACCCCGCAGCCATCTTTGACGCTGACCCTTGTTATCGCGGTGCTGTTCGTCTGGTATCTCGCCCGGAGGCGGCTTCCCGCAGCCGTCCTGCATATCGTGGCGGTACTGGTTGGAGTGCTGCTGACCCTGTGGCAGGCGCATAACCTGCTGGAGGCGCCGGACATAGCGGCGAGATTCTCCAGGTTGATGACAGCCCTGCAATCGTGGTGGCAGGCCGCGGAAACCGTGCCGGCCGGCGCGGAAAATCTGTCTTTTGCCGTGTTTCTCATCATCCTGACCTGGCTCATTGGCTATATCTCGACATGGTTTCTGGTGCGGCGGCGCAATGCCTGGGTAGGAGTATCCCTGGGGGCGCTGGTCGTCCTGGTAAATTTGAGCAATCTCACCGATGGTTACTATTTTTATTTCGGCCTGTACGTCCTGGCGGCAGTTCTGCTGGTGGCCCATGTCCGCATGGTGAAACATCCCGCCCCTGCGGCATATAGCCGGCGGGGCTGGGCCTATATCGGAGCGGTATTGCTCTGCGTCGTTATCGTTGCCAGCACCATCGGCTGGTTCATACCGGAGCCGCGTTTGCCGAAGCTCCAGACATTCATTGCTACACGGATGCTCTGGAAAAAGGATGTCGAGGAATCGCCGCTCAATATCTTCAGTACCATCTCTTCGAAGCAGCCGCTAAGTACCGGCGGCACACACCAGGAGCAGTCTTTTGAGGAAGAATGGCACCAGGGTGATAAGGTCGATTTCATCGTAACATCGGAGCGGCCGTCTTACTGGCGGGTGCATGTTTACGATATTTACACGTCCCGGGGGTGGGAAAACAGCCCCGTCAGCGACCACTTTTTGGACGAAAAGGTAACCTGGGGTGGAGAGGGGGTTCCCGCCGTCCCCGGTGTGACAACTTATGTGGTAAGCCCTAATCTCAAGACAGATATCATGCTCCTGGCCGGCAGTTTTGTTTCCGCGGACAACCCCTCTCTGGTCGAGGTCAGCGCCGGCGAAGTTATCGCGGTGAGGACGCCACGTATTTTCCGGCCCGGCGAGGAATATTCCGTGACCTCCCGTATCTTTTCACCCTCTCCCGGCGCCCTCTCCCGGTATAGCGGTACCTACCCCCCTTCGATTGCCGGCAACTATCTCCAGCTGCCCCCGGATTTTCCCGATGATATCCGGCAATTGAGCGAAAATGTCACCAGGAATGCCGCGACACCTTATGAGAAGGTGCTGGCCATCATCGACTATCTGGCCGAAATCCCCTACAGCGAGAAGGTCAAAGCCCCGTCCGGGGACGTCGATATGGTCGAGTATTTCTTATTCGAGCAGAAGTCCGGCTTCTGTCTTTACTATGCCTCCGCTATGGCGGTGATGCTCCGCTCCGTGGAAGTGCCGTCCCGGCTGGTCGTCGGCTATCTCCCGGGCGACCCGGGCGACAATGCCGGTGAATATATCCTGCGCGACAGGCACTATCACGCCTGGCCGCAGGTCTATTTCTCCGGTTACGGCTGGGTGGACTTGGAGCCAACTCCCGGCGGCGAGGGCAGCGGCGTCGCCATCGAAACGCCGTGGGTATCGGAGGAGGCCATCGCCCAGCTATCGCAATGGGACGTGTGGCTGACATACCCGCCGCCGGAGTTGCCTGACCTGTTTGAGGGTACTGCCGGCGGAGCCTCTACCGAAAAAACCTCTTCCGGAGGTGCTTTTTTCTTCGCTGACGAACTTGGCCTGGCGCTGCTGGTGATAATGGCCGCGCTACTCATCCTGGCTATTCTGGTAATGCCGGTGCTGGTGCTCCGGAGTTCTTTTTACCGCTGGCTCTGGTACGTAAACCGGACTCAACTAGCATCTCTGGCCTATGATAAAATGTGCAGCCTGGCGGCGATGACCAGGCTCGGCCCCAGGCCCCAGCAGACCCCCCTGGAGTTCGCCGGTGAGCTCGCCGCCATATTCCCGGAACAGACCGGAGCTTTCACTCATATCGCCCGCAGTTATATGGAAAGCAGGTTCGGCCGTAAGGGCAGCCCCAGCCTTTTCGAGGAAGCGGAGCTGCTGAAAGCGCGGTGTAACGCCTTTGGCGTGTTGTTGCAACGGCTGGGCCTGGTCGGTAAGGTCACCCGCGGCAGGATTTAGCGGATTCTTTGCGGCGCCTGGCACGTCACTATCAAAGTCATCCGTTCGTCCGGCGTTCTCTAGCCAATCTCCGGCGTTTGCCTGAAGATGGAAAAAAGAATATAATCTGTGACGAATTCAAGAATCGTTATTAAATGGGGGATATGGCGTCATGGCCGCGACTAAATACGGGAAATATGTTAAAAGCCTGAAGTTTACCGACCCGGGGCGGGGATGTTACCGGCAGCAGACGGTAATGGACGGCAAGTTCCTGGGTCTGGATGTCCATATTCGGTACGGGTCCTGCTGGACCGCCGGCAAAATGGGTCAAGGGCCTTACCGGCCGCACACGCATGACTTCGACCAGATTATGCTCTGGCTGGGGAGCGACATGAATGACTTAAGCGAACTGGGAGCGGAAGTCGAGCTCTGCCTGGGCGAGGAAATGGATACCCACATGATTACTACCTCCACCGCTGTGGCTGTGCCCAGAGGCATGCCGCACTTCCCGGCCACGATAGCGAAGATGGGTAAGCGTATCATCTATATGGAGGTTTCGCTGGCGCCGTTATATAAAGAGAAAGTGATAGCCACCGAACGCAAACCGTCCGAGCCGGTGGGCTTCCGCTCAAGATACGGCAAGCACGTCATGCCGCTGACCTTCCGGCGCAAGGCGGCCTGGTACTACGGCCCGAAAAACCGTGACGATGGTGGCGGCTCGGTGTCCTTCGTCCGCGGCAATGACGTCGGCATCAACTTCACCATGATTTACGAAAATATCAAGAAAGCGCCTTACCGCCTCTGTCCCGACCCCGATAAACCCCATGCCCACGCCAACACCCAGGTCATGCTTTTCCTGGGGGCGGACCCGGACGACCTTGGTGAGCTGGGTGGTGAGTTCGAAATATGCATGGGCCAGGAAGAGGAAAGGCATGTCTTTACACGGCCGACGGCCGTTATCACGCCTCCCTTCCTGCCGCACTGGCCGGGAGGCGCCGTCAAGCTTTCGCGGCCGATGCTCATGGTGGATATCCACCCATCCGGCGATTCGGTGGTTTCCCAGCTGAAATAAGGCCGCGGCCATCTCGATATATACTTGCCTGCTATGAAAATTAGATACACCATAGATATCAACAGTACGCCGGAAAGGGTGTTTTACTGGCTCGCCACCCCGGAAAGGGCCATGGTATGGCAGACGAGCGTTTCCAGAACCGAGATATTGCAGGAAACCCCCGATGTTATCGGGACCACGTTCCGGGAGACAATCGAAGAAAATGGGCAGTCCACCGAACTGTACGGCGAGGTGCGGGATTATGAGAAAAACCGGTCAATCGTGATGCACCTTAGCGGTAAGTTCAACGTGGTTGATGAGGAATGGCGCCTCGATAAAATCGGTGAACGTACTCGTCTGACCGTGAAATCAAAAATTCGTTTCCGGTCTTACATCGGGTTATTGAGCTTCCTGATGAGGCCGGTATTTAAGAAAAGGATTTTGGAGCAATTAAGCCGTGAGGTCACCAGGCTCAAGGAACTGGCCGAGCAGAATACGCCGGGTGACGGTTAATCAGTGTTATCGCCGTACATTCTTAGCTGACCGGGGAATCGGCCGGCAAATATTGATTAGAGTTCAACCTTTAAAGGCACTTAATCCACCGGCATACTCTCGAATTTGGCGCCAAGGCCTATCCGCACGGTTCGGTAGGGTTTTTCAACCTTGTTGCAGACGATGGGGAAATGCGGCGTCCCTTTAGGTATTGAAATCACCGTCGGCACGTTAAAGGTGTGTTTCTCGTGCTCTTTCCCGATGTCAACGGTCAGTTCCGCACCCAGATAGCTCAAATCATCCGTGTTGTGCCCGAAGAAAACCAGGCATTCATCGTACGGGTGCGTATGCGCGCCCTGGCCGGGGTGCCATGCGCCGGTTTTATTGTGTATCTCCATCGTCACGTTCAGCGGGAAGCCGGCCATGTCGGCGCCGGAAACGGACCACATCTGCTGGGCGGCGGCGCCGCCGGGCCCTCTCTTCACTACCAGCTTTTTAAAATATTTGCTGTATTTCTTCCCATCGGTTGTGCCCTCTTCCTTTACCGGTACCGCCGCGTAGCCCGGGTTGAGGGCGAGGTGGAAATGCCCGAAGGGTTTGTAGACCTTGTTGGTAAGCAGCGGACAATGCGCCAGACCCGAGGGCGCGGCCACCACCATCGGTACGTTGAAAACGTGTTTTTCATACTCCTGGCCCATGTGCAGCTGCATGTCCGCCCCCAGATAGCTCAAGTCTTCAGGGTCATAGCCGAAGAAGAACAGGCACTCATCGAACGGATGCGCGTGCGCCCCCCGGTTGGGGGCCCAGTCGCCCACCTGGTCGTATACGCCGATGATAAAATTCAGGTCGAAACCCGCCAGGTCCTCGCCCTTCATGAACGTCATCTGCCTGGCATTGGCGCCGCCCCTCCCTGCCCGGTAGGGCATGGTTTTTACCAGGTGGCTGTACTTCGTCGCTGCCATTTTATCTCCTTTTATTTAGCACCCTTGATATTTAGAGCGGCGTTATGCTTTCTCTCGGATGTCTCCTTGCCGGTGACCGGGTGCCGGTAGTGGAAGGGAGGGACATACCCGGATGGATAACGTGTCTCGATATCTCTGGGTCTGTCCGGGCGGGGCGGCTTGGGGAGTCCTTCGGGCGGGATAGCGACGACGCGCTCCGGTTTGACCCAGCCAACCTTGGGATCTGCTGCGATAATGGGGTTCCACTTGAGTTTCCAGATTTTCCATTTCCTGCCTTCTTTGATATATTCGACGGTGTAAATACCGATGGACAGGTTCTGCATGACGCCTTTGCCCGCGGGTAAAGCGATCGCCCCGAAACCATACCACCGCCCGCAGGCTGTTTGACCGTCATCGCTTATATCCACCACGCCCGATAGCTGCATGACCTGGTGTAACACCTCCGGGTTCGTGCTCCGGGCCTTCTCGCCGGTGAAATACCGCCGCACCCCTTCCTTGCCCTGGAAGATGCCCACCATGATGTTCAGGACGGTATCGGGGTGGTCGGCAAAACAATCGATGACTTCTTCGTACATCCAGTGTTCCAGGTAGTAGCCGTAAGACCTTTGCAGTCGCTTTATCGCTTCGAGGTCGTCCAGTACGGCGACCTTCATTTCCAGCTCCTGGATTCTGGCCGCTAATTCCTTGCTCATTATTGATCCTCCTTACCCTTGAGCGACTTTAGAATATCCCGGTTTGACTTGGAGCGGCTCGGCGATATAGAGGTATTTATCGGTGGCTTTGTCCCAGGGCGGCCAGTAGATAAGGTCTTTCACGCTCGGGTTACCCGTCCGCGCGAACTGCGTCCACATCCGCATCATAGCCTCGGAGACTTTTCTGTCCGCCTCGGTAATCACCG
>CAYWZO010000033.1:0-21235 GCA_964462865.1 uncultured Dehalococcoidaceae bacterium
GAAGCAATACTTCCCCGAGTGTGTCCGCTCCGTATTATACTCCTCTATCTACCTTTGTCCAGTATTATATGGGAAGGGAATATGACCCCGAATACTGGGAATGGTACAATTAACAGAGTATGACGCCTTCAAAACAAACGATAATAGATTTACCATACGGCACCTCATTTCTTAAAGTCCAAATACCCACGAATAATCTTGTTTCCGTCCTGAAAAGAAAGGAAAGCCGACAGCTTGACGACGAGATAAAAGCGATAGGCGAGAAACTTAAAAATCCAATCAACAGTCTGCCACTCAACTCACTCCCGGGAAAAAGCGACAAAGTGGTGATTCTTACCACGGACAATACCAGGGCCTGTCCCGACGGTAAACTCCTACCGCCGATTCTCGAAGCAATCGAACCCGGGGTACCGCGCCGCAACATCACGATTGTAGTTGCACTCGGGCTGCATCGCCCCCTTAGAAAAAAGGAGCTGGTAAAAAAATTCGGGTGCAATATCGTGGATAACTATAACGTTATCAATCACGATGTAGAAGACGTGGTTCCTATCGGCACAACATCCCGGGGGACACCGGTAGAAATATTAAAAAAGGTAGTTGAAGCCGACATTATAATAAGTACCGGATTCATCGAGCCGCATTTTTTCGCTGGCTTTTCCGGGGGAAGAAAGAGCATAGCCCCCGGCGTCTCCGGTGAGAGGACTATACGCTATAATCACTCTTGCCAGATGCTCGATGATGAACGCGCCCGGGCAGGCATTCTCTATGGTAATCCGGTCCACGAGGATATGGTTGAACAGGCGAAGATGGCGGGGCTTAACTTTATTATTAATGTGCTCCTGAATGAAAAAGGGGAAATTACTCATGTATTTGCGGGGCACCCGGTACTCGCCCATGAAAAAGGGTGTGAACTGGAAAGGTATCTGGCTACGGCAAGCATTGACCATAAGGTTGATATTTCTGTCGTGACCTGTGGCGGAGCGCCGCTGGACAGGGACCTGTACCAGACTTCCAAGGCAATTGACACAGCGGCACAGATTACGAGAAATGGAGGAATTATTATCGTAGCCTCCCGGTGCGACGCCGGCATAGGGCCCGGGTCTTTTTACGATTTACATGCATCGGCTGGCTCGCCATCAGAGGTCATCGAAAGAATAAAGCGGGGAGAGCCCGCCGGGGTGCCTTGGCAGAACCAGGTCCTGGCCCGGGCCCAGCTCGACCATGAAGTATTTCTCATGTCCAGTCTCCGGCCGGAACAGGTACATCATATGAAAATGACGGCTATTACTTCTATTGAGGAAGGTATATCGAAAGCGCTAAAGGCACTGGGTAAAAGTGCTGAAATTGCAGTCATCCCGCAGGGGCCACACGTCCTGCCACACCTTGAGCGAGATGGGGTCAGAGAATGATTATTAAGAACAGACAAGAGCTGGCTACCAGCAACTTACGTGAAAAGGCGCTCGACATTATAGAAGCGGGAATAGAGCGAGTCCTGCCAGGTACCGTCATGCAGGCTTCGGTTTCTTTTGACCCGGCGACAAAGACACTGTTTATCAATGAAAATAACTACAGGGTAAATGGTCGGATTTTCGTCATCGGTGGGGGAAAAGCCTCTGGACTTATGGCTCAGACAGTGGAGAGAATCATAGGCCCGGAGAATATAGAAGCAGGTATCGTCGTCGACAAAGCTGCCCCGGCAGAGTTCAGGACACAAAAAATCAAGGTGATGCAGGCAGGCCACCCTCTGCCGGATGAACGCGGCATCAAAGCGGCCCGGGCTATGCTCGATTTGAAAGGTAAATATTCGATATGTAAAGACGACCTTATCATCTGCCTTATCTCCGGCGGAGGTTCAGCTCTGATGCCATGCCCGGCGGACGGCCTGTCTCTCGGTGATAAACAGAAGGTTACCGGGCTTCTCCTGTCATGCGGCGCTAATATTCATGAAATCAACGCCGTCAGAAAGCACCTATCCGGGATAAAAGGCGGCAGGCTGGCACAATATTATTCTCCCACCAGCGTCTTAACTCTTATCCTGTCCGATGTGGTGGGGAATGATATGAGCATTATTGCTTCCTCTCCTACTTACCCCGATTCTTCAAGCTATACAGATGCCCGCCTGGTGCTGGAAAAATATAACCTTCTCCACAAAGTGCCCGGAAATATTCTGTCCGTACTGGAACAAGGCTGCCACGGACAAATAGCAGAAACACCAAAATCGCTTGAGAACGTCCAGAACTACATCATCGGTGATAATCATTTGGCGCTGGAAGCGATGGCGGCAAAGGCAAGTTCTTCAGGATTCAAGCCTGTCATCGTCACGGCCGAACAAGCCGGGGATACCGCGGCGGCGGCCCGGCAGAGGGCGCATGAAATACTGGATGCACTTTACAAACCCGCTGATGCAATTATTATGGGTGGAGAGACCACTCCGGTGCTTCCCGATAATCACGGAACAGGTGGGAGAAATCAACACTACGCCGCCCTCACCATGCTCCTGCTCGAAAATTATCCGGGTGAATGGTTGCTGGCAAGCGTAGCTACCGACGGCTCGGACTACATGCCTGATGTTGCTGGAGCCATCGTGGATAGTGGCAGCCTGGCCAATCTTAAGAATAAGAACGTTGATATACACGCCCATCTGGAACAGTATGATAGCTATACGCTGTTAAAGGAAACCGGAAACAGCATCATATTCACCGGCAGCACGGGAACAAACGTGGGCGATGTCATGTTGTATTTGCTACCATCAAGTGTAGAGACTTGAATATAATTCAGGATAAATAATCCATCCTTTTTTAGCCGGGTCATGTGAGCGTGGATTTCAAGCGTCAGGCATAAAAAGCGCTTATCCAAAAAGCTAAGATAATTACTTAACCTTGTTATTTGCGGTGGTGAAAAGTCCGTTAGCAAAAAGGTTAGCAAATATTCTATATTATGTTGTATTTGGTTCTAGTTTTGGAATACAAAATTAAAAGTAAAGCGTATATTAATTAATCACACGTGGCTTATCGAAGAAATAGTTAAGCTGTTTGATATTGCAGCTTTAGTGGCCACTCTTTCTAGATTTTTCACTGACAACATTATACATTACCCTAAAATATAAGATACTTATTTTAAATATATTCACTTCCATGTTTTTAATTATCTTGACAAATCACTTTTCACCATGTTATTGTAAAACTAATCAAATTATGTAAAGGCTGCGAACAGGAGTAGTAAGCTCCACAGCGGGGCCGCAGAGAGCCGGGTAAGGTGTGAGCCGGCGCCAGCGCCGGGGCCGAATGGACCTGGGAGCCGCAAACCGAACGCCAAAAGCGTGTAGGCCTTGCCGCAGGGGAAGCGTTAACGTATCCCGGGGTATCGTCCCGATGAAATCGGGGCTGTACCCGCCGAGATCCCGATAATATCGGGAAGAAGGGTGGCACCGCGGTAGCTTGAGCCCCCGCCCCTTTGAGGACGGGGGCTTTTTATTTGGGAGAATGATGTACCATCCAACGCGGGAAGAAACAAAAGAACTTGCCAGCCAGGGCAACCTGGTCCCGGTCTACCGGGAAATCCGGGCTGACCTGGATACGCCCGTCTCGGCCTACCTCAAGATTGCCCGCGGGGACCATTCGTTCCTGCTGGAGAGCGTGGAGGGGGGCGAAAGGCTGGCGCGTTACAGCTTCCTGGGCACCGAGCCGTCGCTCGTCCTGACCACCGGCAACGGCAACGATATCGACCCGCTGACCGCGATTGAAAAGGAGTTCAGCAAATTCAGGCCCGTCCACGTGGAGGGGCTGCCGCGCTTTCACGGGGGGATGGTGGGCTACTTGAGCTACGAGGTCGCCCGCTACTTCGAAAAGCTGCCCTCGCCGGAACGCGACTCCCTCGACCTGCCGGAATCGGTCTTCATGCTGGCGGACACGCTGCTCGTCTTCGACCACCTCGCCCACACCATCAAGGTCGTCTCCCACGCCCATCTCGACGGCGACATCGAAAGCGCCTACCGGAAAGCGACGGAAAAAATCGACCGCCTGGTAGCACGGCTGGGCGAACCCGTACCGGTGCAGCCCGCAGTGCCGAAAACGTCCGCCCCGTCGCCGGTGGAGTCCAACCTGACGCAGGCGCAGTACGAGAAGGTGGTCGAACGCGCCAGGGAATATATCTACAACGGCGATGTCATCCAGGTCGTCCCCTCGCAGCGGCTGTCACGGCGCACTAAAGCAGACTCCTTCGCCGTCTACCGCGCCC
The DNA here is from genome assembly GCA_964462865.1 of uncultured Dehalococcoidaceae bacterium. GTDB lineage: Bacteria > Chloroflexota > Dehalococcoidia > Dehalococcoidales > RBG-16-60-22 > Fen-1077. The sequence goes on from CAYWZO010000033.1 coordinate 4,237, forward strand.
TGCGCTCGATTAACCCCTCGCCGTACATGTACTTCCTGCACCTCGGCGATTTCCACATCGTCGGCGCTTCCCCGGAGCTGCTGGTGCGTGTCGAGGACGGTATCATCTCCAATCACCCCATCGCCGGGACGCGGCCCCGCAGTCGCGACGCCGATGCCGACAAAGCCCTGGCCGAGGAGCTTAAAAAAGATGAAAAAGAGTGCGCCGAGCACGTCATGCTGGTGGACCTTGCCCGCAACGACGTCGGCCGTATCAGCGAGCCGGGCACCGTGCAGGTCACCCAGTTCATGGACATCGAGCGCTACTCCCACGTCATGCACCTGGTCTCCCACGTCCAGGGCAGATTGAGAAAGGGGTTCACCCAGTTTGACGCCATGCGCGCCTGCTTCCCGGCAGGCACCGTCTCCGGCGCCCCCAAGATACGCGCCATGGAAATCATCGCCGAGATGGAGCCGGACAAACGCGGCCCTTACGCCGGGGCGGTGGGCTACTTCGATTTTTCTGGCAACATGGATACCGCCATCGCCATCCGCACCATCGTCATCAAGAATGGCACCGCTTCCGTCCAGGCGGGCGGGGGCATCGTCGCCGACAGCGTGCCGGCCACGGAGTTCCAGGAGACCCTCAACAAGGCTCAGGCTTCCTTGAGCGCCCTCGACCGGGCGGAGGCAGGATAATCATGATATTACTGATTGACAACTATGACAGCTTTACCTATAACCTCTACCAGTACTTATGCGAGCTGGGGGCGGAGGTAAGCGTAGCCCGCAACGATAAAATCACCCTCGACGAGATAGAGAAAATGGCGCCGGAGCGCATCGTCATCTCGCCGGGGCCGGGCTATCCACGGGACGCCGGCATCTCCAGAGATGTCATCCTCGCGTTCGGCGCCCGCCTGCCGGTCCTGGGTGTGTGCCTGGGGCACCAGTGTATCGGGGAGGTCTACGGCGGCACGGTCGACCACGCCGGGGAAATCCGGCACGGTAAGACCTCGCTCATCCACCACGACGGCCGGGGCGTTTTCAACGGCCTGCAGAATCCCCTGACCGCCGTACGCTATCATTCCCTGGCGGTGAAAGAGAAAGGCCTGCCGGACTGTCTGGAAATCAGCGCGCACACGGAAAACGGCATCATCATGGGCCTGCGCCACAGGGAGTACCCGGTCGAGGGCGTCCAGTTCCACCCGGAGTCCATCCTGACCAGGGAAGGCAAGCGTTTACTAAAGAATTTCTTAAGGATGTAAATATGTCATTCTGAGGAAGCGCAGCGACCGAAGAATCTCGGGGTGGAGTGGGAAAGAGGCTATTTATCGCCCCCGCCGAGATCCTTCGCTTCGCTCAGGATGACAAATTGGGGGAAACCGGAGAGGGGGATAAAAGGGGTGAGGTGAAAGAATGATTAAAGAAGCCATCAGCACTCTGGTTGAAGGAAAATCGCTGACGTTTGAGCAGGCGTCCGGCGCCATGGAGGAAATCATGGGCGGGGAGGCCACGCCGGCGCAAATTAGCGCCTTCCTGACCGCCCTGCGCGCTAAGGGTGAGACCGCCGACGAGATTGCCGGCCTGGCCAGCGTCATGCGCGCTCACGCCACCCCGGTCAGGATAACCGGCCCGGCCATCGACATCGTCGGCACGGGCGGGGATGGCTCCGGTAGCTTCAATATCTCCACCGCCGCCTGCTTCGTGGCCGCCGGGGCGGGGCTGAAAGTAGCCAAGCACGGCAACCGTGCCGCCACCAGCCTCTGCGGGGCTGCTGATGTCCTCGAAGCGCTGGGGGTGAAAATCGCCCTTGCCCCGGAAAGCGTCGCCGCCTGCGTGGCCGAGGTCGGCCTTGGCTTCATGTTCGCCCCGGCCTATCACCCGGCCATGAAGCACGCCGCCCCGGTTCGTAAAGAAATAGGCATCCGCACCGTGTTCAACATCCTCGGCCCGCTGACCAATCCGGCCGGCGTGGAGCACCTGCTGCTCGGCGTCGCCAGCGAGGAACTCGGCCATAAGATTGCCGCTGTCCTTCACAAACTGGGCATCAGGCACGCGCTGGTGGTGCACGGCCGGGACGGGCTGGACGAAATCTCCGTCAGCGGCCAATCTCTGGTCTGGGATGTAACCACCGCAGGGCCCTCACCTCCTTATGAAATCGCCCCGGAGAGCTTCGGGATTAAGAATGCGGATATCGCGGCCATCAAAGGCGGCACGCCCGCCGAAAACGCCGCCGCCCTGCAACGCCTTCTCGACGGCGCTCTAGGTCCCCTGCGCGATGCCGTCGTCATCAACGCCGCCGCCGCCCTCGTCGCCGACGATGTCACCAACGACCTTAAAGAAGCGGCGCGCCGGGCCGGGGAAGCCATCGATAGCGGGCGCGCCAGGGAGAAACTGGAACAGATGGTGGCACTAAGTCAGAGTTTAGAATAACATGCCTAAGACTATACTAGACAAGATTATAGCTGAAAAAAAGCAGGTCCTCGCGCGGCAAAAGCAGCGTGTGCCGGTATCCCTGTTAAAAGAGCGCGTCATCCAGCAGCGACCCCTTGATTTTGCTACCGCGCTCCGGGGCGGAGGAACAAAGCTCATCGCCGAGATTAAAAAAACCTCGCCTTCCCGCGGTGTGCTCGTCGATGATTTCAACCCCCTGGCGCTGGCCGAAACCTACGCGCGGAGCGGCGCTGCGGCTATCTCCGTGCTGACGGAAACACCGCACTTCCAGGGTCGTCTGGAGTACCTGCAAAGCATACGTAATAAGGTGAACCTGCCCCTGCTGCGCAAGGACTTCATCTTGGACGAATACCAGGTATACGAATCCGCCGCCTCTGGTGCCGACGCCCTGCTCCTGATAGCGGCCATTCTACAACCGGCGCAACTGGGTGAGCTATTGAATATAAGTCACCGCCTGGGACTGGCCTGTCTGGTGGAAGTGCATAATGAGCATGAAATAGAAACCACTCTGCAAAGCGGCGCGGAAATCATCGGCATCAATAACCGGGACCTGAAAACCTTTAAAACAGACATCGAGACTACCCGCCGCCTGCGTTTTCTTGTCCCCGATGGTAAAATAGTGGTCAGCGAGAGCGGCATCGGCTGCCGTGATGATGTTCAAAAACTTAAAGCGTGGGGAGTAAACGCGATACTGGTGGGCGAAGCGCTGGTTACCGCCCGTGATATCCCTGCCAAGATTAAGGAACTGCTGTCATGATTAAAATCAAGATATGCGGTATCAAGACCGAACTACATGCCCTGGCCGCTGCCGAGGCCGGGGCCGACTTCATCGGGCTGATCTTCGCTAGAAGCCCGCGCCAGATAACACCCGCCCAGGCCAATAAAGTCGTGGCGACGCTGAAGCAAAGAAGGGCAGCTGCCCCGGAGATTGTCGGCGTTTTCGTCAATACCCCGGCTTACGTGGTCAACCGGATTGCCGAATTCTGCCATCTGAACCGTGTACAGTTAAGTGGCAATGAGACGATGGACTACTGCCGCGAGATTATCCCCTCCCTTTTCAAGGTAATGCGGATAAGCCCCAACTATCAGGCGGAGCAGGTCCGCCGGGACCTGGCGACCTGGAGCAGGGCCCTCTCCAGCCAGAAATACCGGTTCCTACTCGACTCATACGACCGCGACCGATACGGTGGCACCGGCAAACAGCTTGACTTGGAAGTGGCCGGCAAGATAGCTAAAAAGTTTGAGGTGATCCTTGCCGGAGGCCTGACACCGGAGAACGTGGCCGAGGCTGTTATAACCGCCCGGCCCTGGGGAGTGGACGTTTCTTCGGGTGTGGAGACCGAAGGCGAAAAGGACGTGAAAAAAATCAGAAAATTCATCGAAGCAGCGAGGGAAGCCGATGCCAACCGAACCGGATAAGAAAGGCTACTTCGGCACTTACGGCGGTAAGTTCGTCCCGGAGACGCTGATGCCGGCGCTGGACGAACTGGAAAAAGCCTATGCCGCCGCCCTGGCCGATGACGCTTTCCACCAGGAGTTCCAGGTACTGTGCCGAGACTATATCGGCCGGCCAACACCGCTCTACCACGCCCGGCAGCTATCTGAAAAAATGGGCGGGGCGACGATATTGCTCAAGCGCGAAGACCTGGCCCACACCGGTGCCCACAAGATTAACAACGCCCTGGGCCAGGGGCTACTGGCCCGGCGCATGGGCAAAAAACGCATCATCGCCGAGACCGGGGCCGGCCAGCACGGAGTGGCCGCGGCTACCGTCTGCGCCATGCTGGGGCTGGAGTGCATCGTCTATATGGGTTCCGAAGATATTAAAAGGCAGGCGCCTAACGTCAACCGCATGAAACTCGCCGGTGCCGAGGTACGCCCGGTGAATTCCGGCAGCTGTACCCTGAAGGACGCCATCAACGAGGCCATCCGCGACTGGGTCAGCAACGTTACCACCACCTATTATCTGCTAGGCTCGGTGGTGGGGCCGCACCCTTATCCGCTGATAGTACGCGATTTCCAGGCGATTATCGGTAGGGAAACCCTGGAGCAGATGGTACGGCAATACCGCCGACTGCCCGACTACCTGGTGGCCTGCGTGGGCGGCGGCAGCAACGCCATCGGCCTCTTCCATCCCTTTTATAATGAGACGGAGGTCAAGTTCATCGGCGTCGAGGCGGCCGGAAAAGGACTGGACAGCGGAGAACACTCGGCCACTCTGGCCCGGGGGCAAACCGGCGTCCTGCACGGTACCAAGTCCTACCTCCTTGAGAACGAGCACGGCCAGATTACGGAGACACACAGCATCGCCCCGGGGCTGGACTACCCGGGGGTGGGGCCGGAGCACAGCTTCTACAAGGACAGCGGGCGCGCTATTTACGTCACCGCGACCGACGCCCAGGCGCTGGAAGGCTTCAGCCTGCTTTGCGAGACCGAGGGCATCATCCCGGCCCTCGAGCCCGCCCACGCTATTTACTATGCCGCGCAGCTTGCCGCCGGCCTGCCGCCGGACAATATCATCATCGTCAATCTATCCGGGCGGGGCGATAAAGACCTGGATATCGTAGCCAAAGCCCTGGGGATGCAGCCATGAGCCGTATCGAATCCGTCTTCAGGCCGGGATATAAGGCGTTAATAGGCTACATCACCGCGGGTTATCCGGACATGGAGGCCACACCGCGCATTGTCGCCGCGCTGGCGGAGAGCGGCTGCGACATCATCGAGCTGGGCATCCCCTTTTCCGACCCCCTGGCCGACGGCGCCACCATCCAGGCGGCGAGTTTCAAAGCACTGCAAAACGGCACCACTCCGGCGGCCTGCCTGGCAATCGCCCGCCGGTTGAGCCGGCAGGTATCCGTACCTCTGGCCTTCATGACTTACTATAATCCGGTGTTCAACTACGGCCTGGAGGCCTTCTGCCGGGACTGCCGTGATGCCGGGGTCAGCGGCCTTATTGTCCCTGATTTACCGCCGGACGAAGGCCAGGAACTGGAAACAGTAACACGCGGGTACGACCTCGACCTGATATATTTCCTCGCACCCACCAGTACCACCAGTCGTATCGAGGAGGTTGCCGGGAGGGCGAGGGGTTTTATCTACCTGGTCTCACTGACGGGCGTGACCGGCGCCCGTGATACCCTGCCGCCGGAACTGGAAACTTTCGTATCAAGGGTCAGACCAAAGGCGAAACAGCCACTCTGCGTGGGCTTCGGCATCGCCACACCGGCACAGGCCAAACGTGTCGCCGCCGTGGCTGATGGCGTTATCATAGGCAGCCGCCTCATACAATTGATTGAAGAAGACACCACGCTGGCCGCGCTGAAGACTTTCGTTGCTAGGATGCGCCAGGCCCTCGATTCATTTGAAATTAATAAGGAGGTGAGTTAATATATAATTTTACAAGTCATGACCGAAGGCACTCGTCCTGAACTAAAAAAATAAAAAGGAGGAAAAATGGACAAGTCGAAATTCTTGCTCGATGAGAAGGACATACCGAAGCAGTGGTATAACATCCAGGCCGACCTGCCGGAGCCCCTGCCGCCGTACCTGCACCCGGTCACCAAACAACCCCTGGGTCCGGCCGACCTGGCGCCGCTGTTCCCCATGGAGCTCATCAAGCAGGAGGTCAGCCAGGAACGCTACATCGACATACCCAATGAAGTACGGGAGATATACCGGCTGTGGCGGCCGACGATACTGCACCGGGCGTATCGTCTGGAGAAAGTCCTGGACACGCCGGCCAAGATTTACTACAAGTACGAGGGAACCAGCCCGCCCGGGAGCCACAAGCCGAATACCGCCGTAGCCCAGGCATTCTACAACAAAGTCGAGGGCACCAAGCGTATTACCACCGAGACCGGCGCCGGGCAATGGGGAAGCTCGCTGGCTTTCGCCTGCAAGCTGTTTGACATCGAATGCAAGGTCTACATGGTCAAGATAAGCTACAACCAGAAGCCATACCGCCGCATCATGATGGAGACCTGGGGCGCCACCTGCGTGCCGAGTCCCAGCCCCGATACCAAGGCCGGCCGCGATATGCTGGCCAAGGACCCTGACTGCCCCGGCAGCCTTGGCCTGGCTATCAGCGAGGCCGTCGAGGACTGCGTCACCAGCGAGAATACCCACTACTCGCTGGGGAGCGTACTCAACCATGTCCTGATGCATCAGACCGTTAACGGCCAGGAAACCAAAAAGCAGATGGAAATGGCGGGTGACTACCCCGATATCATCATCGGTTGTATTGGCGGCGGCTCTAACTTCGCTGGTTTGTACCTGCCATTCGTCAGGGATAAAATCCTCGGCAAGAAGCCGAACCTGCGCATCATCAACGTCGAGCCGGAAAGCTGCCCGACGGTGACCAAGGGCCTGTACGCCTACGACTACGGCGACGTGGCCGGCATGGCACCCATCGCCAAGATGTTCACCCTGGGGCACGGGTTCATACCGCCGCCCGTCCACGCCGGCGGCCTGCGCTATCACGGCATGGCGCCGATTATCTGCCACCTGCACAAGCTCGGCTTCGTCGAGGCCAGAGCTGTCCCGCAGGTAGCCACCTTCGAAGCCGGCGTCACTTTCGCCCGCGCCGAGGGCATCATCAGCGCTCCGGAGACCAACCATGCCATCAGGGTCACCATCGACGAAGCGTTGAAGTGTAAAGAAGAAGGCAAGTCCAAGGTCATCCTGCTGGCCCACAGCGGGCACGGGCACTTCGACATGGCTGCCTACGAAGCTTACTTCTCCGGCAAGCTCGCCGATTACGCCTACCCCGAAGATATGGTGAAGGAAGCGTTGAAGGAACTACCGGAAGTACCCGCCGAGTTCAAATAAATTCCAGCCAGCCGGAAGGCAATTGGCCCCCTCTCCCCTGAAAAGGGGTGTTGTATCAAAAGTGCCGCTTAATGTCACCCTGAGCCCTTCGGTTACCCTCAGGATAAACTCCGCGAAGGGTCTCGGAGTGGTGGGGTTTATACGTACGGCGCCCCGCCTTACCCCGAGATTCTTCGTCACTTCGCTCCTCAGAATGACATTTGATACAAAGCCCCTGAAAAGGAGAGGGGGTCTTTTTTAACAGGTAATTAATATTACATTAATAATTCTGTGCTATGCTATAATCTTGAAGAGGATGAAAAGCAAAGTAATACTTTTTATATCAATTGTTTCATTATTGTCGTTAACCCTTTTACCGGGCTGTGGTCTACTAATATCACCGACGACAACTACGAGTACCGCCCCCGAGGTCACGCCCACGCCGGTAGTCACCAACTGGACACCGGCACCGGCTCCAAGCACCCAGACGGCCACAATACTGCCCGACATCGCTGATGTCGTCGCCCGCGTCAAACCATCGGTGGTGGCCATCACCACCGAGGTGACGGTCCTCGACTTCTTCAACCGGCAGTATACCCAGGAAGGGGCCGGGTCGGGGTGGATTATCGATGCCAACGGCATTATCGTCACCAACAACCACGTGGTCGAGGGGGCCAAGTCCATTACCGTCACGCTCGATAACGGCGACTCTTACACGGCGGATGTCAATTCGGTCGCTACCGATACGCTTAACGACATCGCTATTCTGAAAATCAATGCCACCAACCTGCCGGCGCTCCACATTGGAGATTCTTCCAAGCTCAGGGTGGGCGATTGGGTTATCGCCATCGGGAACTCGCTGGGACGGGGCACCCGGGCCACGGTAGGCATCGTCAGCCAGCTCGGCGTATCCTTGCAGGTGGACCAGGACGAGACCCTTTACAACCTAATTGACACCAGCGCTGCCATCAACCCGGGCAATAGCGGCGGCCCGCTGGTCAACCTGGCCGGCGAGGTGGTCGGTATCACCAGCGCCAAGATTGTCGCCACCGGCGCCGAAGCTACCGGTTTCGCCATCAGTTCCGAGACCGCCACGCCCATTATACAGGAGCTGGTCAATAAAGGCTTCGTTTCCCGCCCCTGGCTGGGCGTAGGGCTCTACACCGTGGATTCGACAGCGATACGGCAGTTAAGGCTGGCGGTCAACAGCGGGGTGCTGATACTCCAGGTCGGGGACGGCTCCCCGGCGGCCCAGGCCGGCCTCCAGAAGTATGACGTCATCGTGAGCATCGATGGCCAGGAGGTAACCGACGTCGCGGGATTTACGCACGTCCTGAACAAGTGTAAAATCGGCGAGCCGTGTGAAATCCGGTACTGGCGCGGTAACAAACAGAATACCGTGACGGCCACGCCCACCGAAAGCCCGCGGCCATAGCAACCTTCTGTCATGGCGACCCGAAGGCGAAGCAATCCGTATCATGGGATTTATACATTAATCGGGATTGCCACGTTGTCCCGATTTCATCAGGACTCCTCACCATGACAGGTGTTCTACCCTGCTTTCCTGACACCGAGTTTGAGGCTGGCACCGCCTATTTTGAAAGTCTCCTGGATATCAGCGTCTTCCGGGATGCCTTCCTCAATCTCCACCGCCAGCGTCTCCTGCCGGATATAGTCCGCGAAGGCAGAGATGGACTGGACGAAGTGGGCGGCCCCCTCATAGTAAAGAATGATATGGTCGGCAATTTCATACCCGGCGGAACGGCGCATTGTCTGGACGCGGTGGACAATTTCCCGGGCGAAGCCTTCGGCCTCCAGCTCCATCGAAATGCCGGTCGAAATAGCGACGCTGCTGTTCGCCTCGCTGGCCACCGCGAAGCCGGCCATATCCATGGCGGCCACTCTCTCCACAGACTCGTACAGGAGTTCTTTAACGTTCAGCTCTTCCAGCACCAGCGGCTGGAGCCTCTCCAGAGCCCGCTTTTCCCATTCCGAAGACACACCGACGTATAGCGTCTCCAGCGGCTGCCGCACCTTGATATTGGCCCTGCTCCGCGCCGCCCGTCCCAGGCTGCAAACCTTCATCGCCAGGCGGTTATCATCCGCCAGTTGCTTATCTATTTTACTCTCGTCCGGTACCGGAAAATCGGCCAGGTGCACGCTCTCCGGCGCGTCCGGGAAAGCCTTGCTGACCAGGTTCTGGTAAAGCTCCTCGACCAGGAAAGGAGTGAACGGGGCCAGCAGTTTGGCCAGCGTGACCAGGCAGGTGTAAAGAGTATTGTAGGCGGAGAGCTTATCGGCATCGTTCTCACTCTTCCAGAAGCGCCGTCGGCTCCGCCGGACGTACCAGTTGGACAGGCCGTCCACGAAGCCCTCTATCTTCCGTCCGGCCTCGGTGGGGTTATAAGCATCCAGCGCGTCACTTACATCTTTGACCAGCTGGTTTAGCTCGGAGAGAACCCAGCGGTCGAGCTCGGCCTCCGGGGCCGGGAATGGCTCCGCAACCGGAGTATATTTATCAATATTGGCGTACATCACGAAGAAAGAATACACGTTCCAGAGAGTCGCCAGGAAACGGCGCGACACCTCGCCCACCTGTTTCTCATCAAACTGGCGCGGGTTGCCGGGCCCCGAAGCGACGTAGAGATACCAGCGGAGCGCATCGGCACCGTATTTATCAATGACCTCACGCGGCCAGACCACGTTACCCTTACGCTTGCTCATCTTCTCGCCCCTGGCATCCAGGATATGCCCCAGGCAGATGACGTTCCGGAAGCAGGGCCGGTTGAATAACAGTGTAGATATGGCGTGCAGGCTGTAGAACCAGCCGCGGGTCTGGTCCACGGCCTCACAGATAAAGTCGGCCGGGAATCTGCCGTCCTCGAGGAGGGTCTGGTTCTCGAAAGGATAGTGGCTCTGGGCTACCGGCATGGCGCCGGAGTCAAACCAGCAGTCGATAACCTCCGGGACGCGCTGCATCCGGCCGCCGCATTTCTGACAGGCAAAGGTCAATTCATCAACAAAGGGACGGTGCAGGTCGAGCGGCTCTTTATAGCCGGAAAATTGCGCTTTCTTTTCCAGTTCCTCCACGCCGCCGACGCAGTCGAACTGGCCGCACTTTTCACAGCGCCAGACCGGCAGCGGCGTGCCCCAGTAGCGCTCGCGGGAGAAGGCCCAGTCAATGTTGTTCTGGAGCCAGTCGCCAAAGCGCCCGTACTTAATATGCTCGGGGTACCAGGTTATTTCCTCGTTGCTGGAGATAAGCCGGTCTTTGACGGCGGTAGTTTTGATATACCAGGTGGTTTTGGCGTAATAGAGCAGCGGGGCATCACAACGCCAGCAGAAGGGATAGGTGTGGCAGATTTTTTCACTCTTCAAAAGGAGACCACGATTTTTCAGGTCAGCCAGAATCTCCGGGTCAGCGTCCTTGACGAATTTACCGGCGAAGGGATACGTTCCGGTGATATTACCCTGCAAATCAACCTGCTGGACTAAGTCCAGCTGCCAGGCCTTGCCGGCCTCATGGTCCACCTCGCCGTAGGCCGGGGCGATATGGACAATGCCGGTGCCGTCGCCCATGGTCACGAAATCGCCGCTGATGACCCGGTAAGTAAGCTTTTTATCCGATTCCTGGGCCAGTAATTCGCCACCTTCCTGGAACCTCAAACGCTCAACTCCAAAGTCGTGGGGATTAAACAAAGGCTCATACGGCAAACCCACCAGCTCTTTCCCTGCCACCTTTTTAACTTCATTATAATCTTCCGGTACTACCGCCCCGGCCAGGCGCGCCGCCATGACCAGATAGTCATTCTCGCCTGCCAGCAGGGCATATTCAGCATCCGGTGCCACGGCCAGCGCGGTGTTGCCCGGCAGCGTCCAGGGCGTTGTTGTCCAGGCCAGGAGATAGACCGGCTTATCGCTGGGCAAGCTGACATGGGTTTCGCTGGCGACTCTAAACTTTATGTAAACCGAAGGGTCTTCCGTATCTTCTTTATAGCCCTGGGCGACCTCGTGGGAACTCAGCGAGGTGCCGCAGCGGGGGCAGTGGGGGGTAACGCGGTAGCCCTGGTAGACCAGCCCCTTGTCCCACATCTGCTTGATAGCCCACCAGCAGGACTCGATATATTCGTTCCTCATGGTAATATAGGCATTCTCCAGGTCGACCCAGTAGCCGGAACGCTCGATTATCTCTTCGAACTCGTGCAGGTAGCGGTTAACGCTCTGGCGGCAGAGCTCATTAAAACGGTCGATGCCGTACTCTTCAATCTGGGGCTTGGAGGAAATACCGATCTGCTTTTCCACTTCCAGTTCCACGGGCAGGCCGTGGGTATCCCAGCCGCCGATACGCGGGGCGTAATAACCTTTCATTACCTTATAGCGCGGTATCACGTCCTTGAAAATGGACATGAAAACATGGTGGAGCGCCGGGCTGCCGTTGACGGTGGGTGGCCCATCATAGAGAACGAAGCGCGGCCCGCCCTTCCTGGCCGCCACGCTACGCTCGAAGATGCGCTTTTCCTTCCAGAAAGCGAGCACTTTCTCCTCGAGTTGAGGGAAGCTCACTCTGCTGCCGACTGGCGTAAACATAATGACCCCCTGTAAAAAAATAATCCCGTCCCCAAGGGACGAGATTTATATTTCCCGCGGTACCACCCTGTTTCCCCCGATGATATCGGAGACACTCACCAAGGCACGCATCATGCCCTCGTCGCGGCTAACGGTTGACGGGACCGGCCGGGCCTAATTATCCCGATGTTATCAGAATTTTCAGCTGGCAGCTCGGGAGGGATTTTCAGGGCTGCCGGTATGTCTGCTCGCACCGTACCAGACTCGCTGGATACCTTGGTTGCTGCCCTTACTCTTCTCCGTCAAAGCCTTTACTGCTCTAGGTTAACATATATGCTTCATTAAATCAATAGTTACAACCATCATTGCGAGGAGTCTCGACGTAATAGCGGTCTCGCCAGGAAAGGATAAGAAGATTAATAACGGCGCGCCTTCTTGGGGATAATCACCACTTTACGGGTCTCGCCTTCGCCGGTACTCTCGGTGGTGACATCGGGGTGGTCGGCCAGGGCCAGGTGTATCACGCGCCGTTCGAAGGCCGTCATCGGCTCCATGGAAAAGGGCACCCTTCTGGTCCTGACCTGGTCCGCCAGCTTCCTGGCGAGCGTCCTCAATCCCTCGCAGCGGCGCTGCTTATAGCCTTCCACGTCGAGGACGATGGGTATCCTGACGTCCATTTTGCGGGACATTATCAGCCTGACGATATGCTGGAGAGACACCATGGTCTGGCCCCGCCGGCCGATTAATATCCCCAGGTCTTCCCCCTCGATATTCAGGCCGATGGAAGCGATATCGCCATCCTCGCCGGTGGCAGTAAATTCTTCGGATAACGTTACTTTCGAGGGCAGTTCGAGCAGTTTCAGGAGCTCTTCGAGCACCTTTTTAGCCTCTTCAAACAGAGCTATTTCTTTTTCAGACATCTCCATAGGCGTTCAACCCCTTACTAACGGCCTCACTTTTTAGGACGATGCTGAGACCTGTCTTTGCCTGGCTGGTACCTCATTTTGCTCGGCTTGTCAATCTGTATTTTTGAGGTATCGCTATCTGTAATTACGATATCGGCACCGGTCTTCTCCTGGGTTTTCTTGGCCTCGGTAGCGTCAAACTTCACGTATTTTTTCTCACCTTCATGCTGTATGGGCGCCCGCCGCCGGAGCCCGCCCCAACCGGTAACGCGGTACTGTATGATTATCCTCACCAGGCTGTTGACCACCCAGTAAAGCGCCAGGCCGCTGGGGAAGGACAGCGCGAAGAAGGTAAACATCAGCGGCATCATCCAGAGCATCATCTGGGCCTGCTGGGCCTGCTTGGGGTCGGCCGATGGTACCGTCGTCATCTTCTGCTGGACCCACATCGTAACGCCGACCAGGATGGCGAAGATCATGTTTGGCTGCGCCAGGTCCATGCCCAGGAAGGCACGGTTCAGCGGCAGGGTAACAAATACCACCGGCCAGGGGTAAAGGTACTTGGAAAGATTGAGCAGCCCTTCCGGCGCCACGGCCAGGGCCAGCATGATAGACTGGTAGAGGGCGATCCAGACCGGCATCTGGATGAGCAGACTGATAGCGCAGCCGGCCGGCTTCACGCCGGATTCTTTGTAAAGCTTCATCTGCTCCTGGGCCAGTTTCTGCCGGTCACGGCCGTATTTCTTCTGTATTTCCGCCAGTTTGGGCTGGAGGTCCTGCATGGCCTTGGCTGAATGTATCTGGTTGAGCGTCATCTTAAGCATCGCCAGATTGATAATTATCGTCAGGGCGACAATCGCCAGCCCGAAGCTATTGCCCAGCCCGTGCGACATGACTATCAGGATGTTGATTAATGGCTGCTGGATAATCAGTTCCCAGATGTTCAAATTCAGCTACCTCAATCCTGGCTTCCTAAAGATAACGACGGCAACACCGCGCCGCTGACGGCATTGATACGATGCAAAGAGAGATCCTGGGTATGAATATAGACAACGTCGTTATACGCCGTCAGAGGACCGTTAACATCCAGTTCAATATCCGCCAGTTGCCTGGCTTGATTGGAAACCGAATCAATACTATAGATGACGCCTTTCCGCGTGGCAAAGATAACCAAGTTGCCCATCACCACCGGGCTGGACGCCACGGGGCTTCCAAGGTCCAGCGTAGCTATATATCCCCCGGTATCGGCGTTTAAGACATATACCTTGTCGTCAAGACAGCCGGCGTAAACCATACCGTTCCATACGGCCGGCTTGGCCCAGAACCAGTTTTCACCCGTGAACTTCCATTTCGGCACACCGTCAGCGGCCCTCACCGCGTAAAGGTTACGGTCCATACAACCGATATAAAGAGTATCATTAAATAAAAGCGGTGTGGCGATAATGGCACTTTCCGTGGAGAACTCCCACTGTTTTGTGCCGTCATCGGCATTCAAGGCATAGAATTTTTTATCATAAGACCCGATAAATACCCTATTTCTAATGACCGTCGTATTGGTTGAAAAGGAATAGATAGTCTTACCCTGGTAAACCGGGGTAGACCATATCTTATCTCCGGTGGCGTACTCCCAGAGTTTGTCTCCGGTAATAGCATCCAGGGCGTAGACCTTGCCATCGGAGCAACCGGCGTACAGCCTGCCATCGCCGATAGCCAGGCCGCCGACAAAGGGTTGGAGATAGCCTTCGCGTGGGTAGACCCAGCGTGTGGCCAGTGTGTCAACGGCGTAGGCATAGATTTTCCCGTTGTAGCCGGCAATATATACCAGCTCTCCTGATACGACCGGTGTGCCGTATATCGCTACCCCGGCTGCTGCCGCCCCGCACCCGGCCGTAGCCGGGCTGCAACCAAAGAGGCCCGCTTGCGCGGCCGCCTTTAGCGGCTCCGCCCATTTCCGGCTGTCATCATCCAGATTTAGAGCCACCAATCGGCCTTCCTCGGAGCCAATATAGATGGTGTTATCCGAGACCACGCCGCCGGACCACCCGACGGGCGTTATCCCCCTGATACAACCGGAAGCAACGATAACCGCGGCGATTATCAGCACCGCCAGTAACGCCGCCCGGCCGATATTCCTTTTTCTTTCCAGATTCAAATTTTTACCTCTCATCAAGGCACCGGGTCAAACCCGCCCGGGTGCAAGGGGTGACAGCGGGCGATACGGCGCAGGCCCATGCCGATGCCCCTGATAAGCCCGTATTTCATAATGGCCTCATAGGTATACTGGGAGCAGGTCGGCGTAAAACGGCAGGATGGTGGCATAATTGTGGACCACGTGAGCTGGTAGAATTTAATCAATTCCAGGGCTATCGCTTTCATGTTCCCCCATGCATAATCCGGCCCGGACCAGTAAACCCCTGACCGACCTTTCCAGAGTCAAAAAACCGGCGCTGGCGGCCGGGTTACGGGCAATGACGATAAAGTCCCAGCCTGGTGCTTGATTCAGCCGTCTCAATATTTCACGCAGCCGCCGCTTTATCCTGTTCCGCACGACCGCTTTACCTACACGCCGGCTAACCGTCAGGCCGTACCTGGTAGTATCGAGTCCGTTGGGCAGCGTTCTGATGATAATTTCCCGCGCCGTCCATGACCTGCCTTTTTTATAAACCAGATCGAATTGCGCTTTACCGGTAAGAGTCGTTATTCCCCTCAAGGCTACCCCACCCGGGTAAGATGATACCGTTTTTAGACTACAGTTAATCTTTTACGCCCTTTCAATCGCCTGGCTTTGAGGACGTCCTGTCCACTGCGCGTGCTCATCCTTTTTAAAAATCCGTGCTCACGCTTCCGTGGCACCTTCTTGGGCTGATAGGTTCTTTTTGGCACTTTAACTCCACATTATGAATAACATCAGGGATAAAAAAATCACACAACGGGGTGGTTCAGCAACACTAGCTTTTTAAGCCCACGCCCCCGGTCTTGCGGATATGGGCCGACGTAAACGGCAGCAAAGCGAGATGCCGCGCCCGCTTGATAGCCGTAGTCAAGGCCCGCTGGTGTTTGGCGCAGGCACCGCTTTTCCGGCGCGGGGTGATTTTACCCCGGTCCGATATATAAGGCTTCAAAAGTGCCGGGTCTTTATAATCGATGTAAGTCACCTTGTCCCGGCAAAAGAAGCACACCTTGCGCTTGGGTACGTATTTGGACCTGCCCAGTTTTTTGGGTCTGGTGTCTTTAGCTTGAGCTTGTGCCATCCTGCCCCTCTATCTATCAAAAATGTATCTTTACCATGGTTAAAAAGGAAGGTCTTCCGGCTCCAGTTCGGCAGCGCTGCCTTCTTCCGTCTTTTCATCACCCAGAACGCCCGGACCGCGCCTGTCCAGAAATATCACCCGGTTGGCGATTACCTCAATACGACTGTGTGTCTGGCCATCCTGGCTTTCCCAGTTCCGGGTATGTATCCTTCCTTCAGCATAGACCAGTTTGCCTTTGGCGAGAAACTGATTGCACTGTTCCGCCAGCCGGTTCCAGGCCACCACATTGAACCATTCCGTCTCCTGACGGCGTTCGCCCTCCGGAGAAGTATAGACCCAGTTGGTAGCTACAGAAAAAGACGTGACTGGCTTACCGTTGGGGGTAAAACGCATTTCCGGCTCGTTCCCAACATTCCCGATAATCGTTACCTTGTTCAAACTCGGCATTGCCTCTGCACCTCCCCGTACGACTTACTAACTCCCAATTCTCATAGCTTAAGCGCCGGCTTTGATTAACAGGTGCCGGATAACTTCTTCGGACATTTTCAGGCTAGCCTCGAGTTCTTTGGCATGGGCCGGTTTCATCTGGAACTTGGCCAGGACGTAATTTCCCTCCAGAGAATGCTTGATCGGGTAGGCCAGCTTCTTTTTACCCCATTTCTGTATTTCAGCAATAACACCCTCGCGGGTGGTTATAAACTGGCTGATATTGTTAATCCTGCTTTCAAGAGCCTCTTCCTCCATACCTGGATCGAGGATACATACCAGCTCATAGTTATTTAATTTTTTATCTCCAACAACCGGCTCTTTCTTTTTTCTCGGCACTTCCGTTTCCTTAGCGAATTTTAGGCTATTATACCATAAACCTGAAATGGAGAACAACAACGGAGGCCGGATGCATCAGGCATGAACCAAGGACATTAGCTTGACACGCCCCTATACCGATGATAGACTTAAAAGTGCTGATAGAACTTCTTATCAGATGGCCCCGTGGTGTAGCGGTCTAACATGCCACCCTGTCACGGTGGAGATCGTGGGT
>CAYWZO010000034.1:0-20371 GCA_964462865.1 uncultured Dehalococcoidaceae bacterium
CGAGACAGGGTGCTCAAAGCACAGCGAAGAAAAGAGGAACTGGAGACCTCGCTGCAAAAAATAACCAAGGATGCACAATCACTGGAGCAGACAAAAGAAGCTCTAGCAAAAATTCACATAGAGAACGTGTGTAACGCTACTTTCAAAGAAAAGGTAAGAGTCATCGAGATTCTTGATGTCAAAGTGTACCCTTCCGAAAATATGGATCATGTTGGAGTAACTTGTGCAGTGAATTTGGCTGGCTTGGAGAACGAAGAGAAGCTATTTTCGTGTCATAACACCAGCATCGCATCACCGAAGCTGTAGAAGCGATAACGCCGGGCGATAGCTTCACGGTAAGCCCTCTCGACAGGCTCTTTGCCGGCGAAGGCGGTCACCAGCATCAGCAGGGTCGAGCGCGGCAGGTGGAAGTTGGTGACCAGGGCGTCTACCAGGCGGAAGGGGTGGCCGGGCAGGATGAAAAGTTCTATCCAGCCTCTGAAGGGCTGTATTTCCGGGACGCCGCTGGACAGCGCTACCTGCTCCAGTATCCTGGCGGTGGTAGTACCCACGCAAATAATCCGGCGTCCTTCCTGCCTGGCCCGGGACAGCTCGCGGGCCGTCTCTTCGTTCATGATGCCGTACTCCCGGTAGATGGTGTGCTTACGAGGGTCTTCCTCCGTGACCGGACGGAAGGTATCCAGACCGATATGCAGCGTGACAAAAAGAAAGCGGACACCCTTATTTTCCATGCTCGCCAGCAGTTCCGGCGTGAAGTGCAGGCCGGCTGTCGGCGCCGCCACACTACCAATGGCGCGGGCATAGACCGTCTGGTAGCGTTCCCTGTCCGCCAGAGGCGTATGAATGTACGGGGGGAGGGGGACTTCACCCGCGGGCATGAGGCCGGCTTCATCGGAAAATTTAAATACTCTGATACCGTCTTCGCCCGTGCCGATTACCTCGGCCTTAATCCCCACACTGGTGAGAGAGGGGGTATCAGGCGCTATATCCACCTTCGCGCCGGTCTGCAGACGGCGGGCGGGCCTGGCCAGGGCTTCCCAGACGCCGGGCTCTTTCCGGCGCAGCAGCAAAATCTCCACCTTCCCGCCGCTGCCCGTCTTTCTTCCCTTCAAACGCGCCGGGATGACGCGGCTGTCGTTGAAGACCATGACATCGCCGGGACGCAGGTAATCGGAGATTTCAAAAAACATACGGTTCTCGATGGAACCCATTGCCCGGTCCAGCACCATCAGGCGCGAACGGTCTCTCGGCTCTACAGGGCTCTGGGCGATAAGCTCCGGCGGAAGCGTATAGTCGAAATCGCTGGTCTTCATCAAGGTTGTCCCTGGGGCACCATATTCACTATACCGTGTTAAAGAAGGGAAAGGCAATGATACCGTATTTGTAGAATCAAAGCATGTGTCCTTAACTTGATAAATTTACCGCCTGATAGTATAGTGTAACATATGCCCTTGTTAGCTATGAAAGACCTGAAAATAGCCGTAAATCCTGGCGTTTTCCAGCTACTGGATAAAATCAAACGGCTTCTTAATGCCGAAGGTATCCTGGCCTACCTCGTGGGCGGGTTTGTGCGGGACCTGCTGCTCGGGCGCGATACCGTTGATATTGATATCGCCGTCGGCGTTGACGGACTGGAGACCGCCCGGAGGGTAGCTGCCGCTCTCGGCGGTAAATATGTCCTGCTCGACGCTGAAAACGGCGTGGGACGGGTGGTCGTTCCCGGAGAGACCTGTCACCTCGATTTCACCACGCTTGACGGCGATATTAAACAGGACCTGGCGCGCCGGGACTTCACCGTTGACGCCATCGCCCTGCCGCTGGATGAGAGCTTCGAACCAGCCGTCGATACCGCCCGTCTCATCGACCCGTTTGACGGGCGTGGAGACCTGCGCCGTCATGTTTTAAAGTCCACTGGGCCGGGCGTCTTCGAAGCCGATGCCGTCCGTATGCTCCGGGCGGTGCGTCTCGCCGCCGAGCTGGGACTGCGCATTGAAGATAACACCGAAGGACTTATCCGGCGGCACACCCATCTCATTACCACCGTTGCCGGTGAGAGGGTCAGGGAAGAACTGCTGCGGCTGTTTGCTTTACCCGGTATCGGCCCGAGGCTGACCTATCTGGACGAACTGGGTCTACTTACCTGCCTGATACCCGAGCTGGAGGCGGCCCGGGGCGTCAGCCAGCCCAGGCTTCACGTCTGGAATGTCTTTGAACATTCGATTAAGACAACGGCCGCCGTCGAATTCGTTCTCCGGGAAGGAAGCTGGGACTATGCTGGCGCGGACGAGCTGGCCCCGGTGCCTTGGTCACCGGTGCTGGAACGGCACTTCGAGCAGGAGATAGGCAGCGGTAGCACGAGGAAGAGTTTACTCAAGCTGGCGGCGCTGCTTCACGACGTCGCCAAACCGGAGACGAAAACTACCGAGGTAAGTGGACGGACTCGCTTTCTGGGTCACCCCCAGCTGGGAGCCTTTAATACCGCCGCCATCATGACCAGGCTGCGATTCAGTAACCGCGAAATACAGCACGTGGCGCTCCTCATCAAGTACCACCTCCGGCCGACGCAGATGAGCCAGGAAGGTCTTCCCACCCGCCGGGCCGTTTACCGCTACTTCAGGGATACCGGCGAGACGGGCATTGACCTGCTTTTCCTGTCCCTGGCCGACCACCTGGCCACCCGCGGCGCTACCCTCGACCGGCAGCAGTGGCGGGAGCATGCCCGGTTGACCGATGGCGTGCTGAATATATATTTTGAAGAAAAGAGCCCGCCAGCAAAGCGCAGGCTTATCGACGGACATGAACTGATGGGAATTTTTAGTCTCGAACCAGGCCCACGTATCGGCCGGCTCCTGGAAGCTGTCCGGGAGGCTCAGGCCGCCGGGGAAATATCCGATAAACAGGAAGCTATTGCCTACATCAGGCGTATCATGACGGACATTGATGCTCCGGGAAAGAATCGAAGTAAGGAATAAATATGGCTCGTAGAAACGCAATCACACTGATTATCATCCTGGCAATCTTTGCCTTTACCCTGTGGTCGCTCCTGCCCGTGGATGCCGAAAGGTTCGGCAAGCAGGGGCTGCATCTCGGCCTTGACCTCGTCGGGGGCGTGCACCTGGTCTATGAAGTCCAGTTCTCGGAAAACGCCACGGATACTGATAAAGGCGCCGCCGTGGAACGGGCGGTGATAACCATTCAAAAGCGTATCGAAACCTACGGCGTTACCGAGCCGATAATCCAGAGCCTGGGGGACGACCGCATCCTGGTGCAACTGCCGGGGTTTACTGATATCGATGCTGCCAAGAACCTGGTGGAGCAGACCGGCTACCTCGAATTCCGGGAGGTGGAGTTGGATGCGTCAGCGCAGCCGGTCAGTCTGGGCGATTACCTTAGTGATAATGTCACGGATTTCATTGATGCCAAAGAAACCAGGGACCGCATCTTCGTGGGGGAAATGGATACCAGCGGCGCCAGCCGGCCGATAGTCTTTCTGAACAAAGACGAACTTGGCCTCCATTTTACCGACGTTCACGGACAACCGGTTGATAAAGAAACATTAAATAAATATACCAGCAGCCTTGCCTGGATTCCGGCCCGGGGTGATAACGGGATAATATTAACAGGTGATTTCCTGCAAGATGCCCAGGCAGGACAGGACACATCAGAGGTTATTCCCAAATACGTAATCGAGATTGCCTGGAACGGTGAGGGCACTGATATCTTCAACAATATTGCAGCGCGGCTATTCGAGAGACCCGCTGATTCACCCCAACGCAATATTGGCATATTTCTGGATAATATACTACTTTCCTATCCTGAAATCTTGCGTTCAAACTATCCGGATGGTAGAGGCCAGATAGAGGGGAGTTTTACTCTTGCCCAGGCCCAGGAACTCGCTACCCTGCTGAAATCAGGTGCGCTACCCGTGCAACTGGTCAGGCCGCCACTCTACCAGGAGAAGGTCTCCGCCACGCTGGGGGCCCTGTTCATCAGCAAAATCTGGAAGGCCGCGCTGATAGGCCTGGCGCTGGTCATGCTGTTTATGATTGCCTACTACCGGCTGCCCGGTTTCCTGGCCAGCCTATCCCTCATTTTCTATGGGACGCTGGCGCTGGCGATATTCAAGCTGTGGCCGGCGCCGCAGATAACGTTAACCCTGGCCGGGTTGGGAGGTTTTATCGCGTCCATCGGCATGGCCGTGGACGCCAACGTGCTCATCTTCGAGAGGATGAAGGAGGAGTTCCGCATGGGGCGGACGCTGGGGGCCGCCATCGAGGCCGGTTTCGAGCGGGCCTGGACGGCCATCCGGGACAGCAATATCACCACCATTATTGCTTGTCTTATTCTGGCGATAGTCGGCAGCAACATGGTTGCCGGCACTCCCATCAAGTGGTTTGGCATCACCTTGCTGATTGGCGTTTTGATAAGTATGCTCACGGCAATTTTCGTAACGCGGACGTTCCTGCGGCTTTTCATAGGCAGTTCCTTGGCCAGCAAACCCTGGTTATTCACCGCGGGCGGAGGTAAGAAATAATGTTCAGCATTATCGATAAAAGATACCGGTTCTTTCTTATCTCCGGTTTGCTTATCCTTGTGAGCATCATTTCCCTGGCGACCGTGGGGCTGCCGCGGGGTATCGAATTCAGCAGCGGCTCAATGCTGTCGGTAAAATTTGAGACGCCGGTGGACTATGCCCAGTTCAAACAGGCGGTCATCGAGCAGGGTTATAAAGACGCCATCGTCCAGACCGTCGGTGAAAATGAGTTCCTTATCCGCACCCGGGAAATATCGGAGCCAGAAAAAGAACAGATAGAGGCTAATCTGTCCTCACGATTCGGTCAGCTCTCGGAGTCACAGTTTTACTCGGTATCGCCTCTCGTTGCCTCCGAGACGGTGCGCAGCGCCATCATTGCCGTGGTGGTGGCTATGGTGGGCATACTGCTCTACGTCACCTGGGCCTTCCGGCGCATGCCCAAGGCCTTCCGCTGGGGGACGTGCTCCATTATCGCCCTGTTCCATGACGCGCTGGTCACCGTGGGGATTTTCTCTATCCTCGGTGCCATGATGCGCTGGGAAATCAACCTGATGTTTATCACCGGTATCCTGACCGTCATCGGGTACAGCGTTAACAACACGATTGTCGTTTTCGATAGGATACGCGAGAATGAGATTAAGGGTATCAGTGCCAGTTTCGAGGCCATCGTTAATAGCAGCCAGGTGGAGACATTGGGCCGCTCGATGAACACCAGTATCACCACGCTGATTACTTCCCTGGCACTCCTGCTCTTTGTCGGGGCTACCATTCAGAACTTCGCCGTGGTCCTGATCATCGGTATCGTCGTCGGCACGTTCGACTCTCTCTTCGTGGCACCGGGCCTGCTGGTGGTCTGGGACAAAGGCGAGTGGGGCCGGTTTATCGGGCGTTCCAGGCCTTCTCCAGTGAAGGCCTGAAAGCGGTGAAGAGCATGTTTTCCGGCAGAAACGGCGCAGCCAGGCTTTCCATACTGGTCGTCGTATGCCTGATAGTGCTCAAGGTTGTCGTGGGCGCCGTCACCGGCAGTCTAAGCATCCTGGCGCAGGCGGTGGACAGCTTCCTCGACCTTTTCGCCGTCAGCGTTACCTTCCTGGCTATCCGCGTGGCCTCCAAACCGCCGGATGCGGAACACCCCTTCGGGCACGGCAAAGCCGAGAACATCGCCGCCATCATCCAGGCGGTGCTGATATTCATCGCCGGCGGCTCCATTATCTTCACGGCGGTACAGCGCGCCCGGACCGAAACCGCCCTGGAAATGACCGAGGCCGGTATGGCGGTGATGGCGGTCTCCATTCTTGCCAGTATCTTCCTGTCCCGCTACCTGCGGCGGGTCGCTCAAAGGGAGGACTCGGCGGCCCTGGAGGCCAATGCGCATAATATTGCCGCCGATGTTTATTCGGCGGCGGCCGTACTCATCGGCCTTATCGCGGTGCGTTTTACCGGCTTCGATATCATTGATGATATCCTGGCCGGCATCGTCGCCCTGTTCATCCTGAAAGTAGCTTTCGACGTACTTCGGCACTCGCTGGGAGCCCTGGTGGACACCAAGCTGCCCGATGAGGAGGAGTTCGCCATCAAAGCGGCCATCGTCGAGCATTTCAGCAGGGAAGTAGTCAGCTTCCACAAGTTGCGTACCCGTAAGGCCGGCCGCCAGCGCTATATCGACCTGCACCTGGTGATGCCGCGGCAGGTCAGCATTGAAGAAGCCCATGGACTGTGCGACCACCTCGAGGAAGACATTAAGAACCGTCTCCACCGCACGGATGTGACCATACACGTGGAGCCCTGCGACGGCAAGTGCGACGTCTGCTTGCTGGCTGAATGCCGGTGGAAAGCGACGAACAACTAGCCCAGCCCGTGCGTCTTTTTCACGATTGTAACTAGAGTCTCAATGTCCGGAGAAGAAGACCACCGCGGAGGCCCTGCCTGGCCTTCTTTTTCCGGTTCTCCCAGCAGGACGTAAAAAATGTCCCTGACCGCGGACGCCATCGCCGCCAGGTCGTAGCCCCCCTCCAGGCACAGGACGAGCCTGCCCGTGCACAGTTCGACCGCCAGCTGATTGATAATACTCACAATCCTGGCGAAGCCGGTAACCGTTACCTGCATGTCGGCAAGTTCGTCACCCCGGGAGGCGTCAAAGCCCGCCGAGGCCAGGATAAGCTCGGGGCGGAAACGCTTCACCGCGGGGACAATAATCTGCGTGAAGACCCGCTCGTATTCGGTATCGCCGCAGCCGGCGGGCAGCGGTATATTGATGTTGGTGCCTGCGGCCGGGCCGCTTCCGGTCTCCTTAATTCCACCGGTACCAGGATAATGCGGGTACTGGTGTGTCGAGACATAAAGAACAGCAGGGTCATCATAAAAGGCCTCCTGGGTGCCGTTGCCATGGTGGACATCGAAGTCGATAATGGCCACGCGGCCCAGGCCGTGCTCCTTCAGAGCATACCTGGCGGCAATGGCCACGTTATTAAAGATACAGAAGCCCATCGCTTTAAGGGGCGTGGTGTGGTGCCCCGGCGGCCTGACCAGGGCAAAGGCCGAGCCTACCTCTCCCGCCATGACGGCGTCCACCGCCCGGATAGCACCGCCGGCAGCATGGAGCGCCGCAGCATAAGAGCCGGAGGACATGACGGTCTCAATATCCAGCCAGCCCCCACCCTTAGCCGCGAGTTCTTTAACATGGTCGAGGTGCTCTTTATGATGAATAAGGGCCAGTTCAGCCTCGGTGGCGGGGCGGGGTCGGATAAGCGTCAGCCGCTGTTTCAGGCCGGACTGTTCCAGCCCGGCGATGATGGCCTCCAGACGGCGAGAGTTTTCCGGGTGCTCGCCGGTATCATGCCGGAGATAGACGGGGTCGTAAACGTAGCCGACCTTCATTGTTTAGCTATTCTTCGCTTGAGTGCTTTCTTTAATAGATACAGAATCAGGACCGCTTTCTCTGCGCCTGAAGTATCGCACTAACCAGTAAATAACAAAGAGAAATCCGAGCGACCAGAAAATAAAACGGATCCAATCCCAGATATTGGAACCGGAGTAACCATCGATTCCTTTGATGATGAACATCCCGCCGAAATAGGCCAGCAGCACGCCTAAAAGCACAAAGATAAGCTCCTGTATATTTGGACCCCAGAACCGGTGGGTCTTAAATATGGTGACGGAAACGATAGACAGCCAGACGAGGTCGCAGAGCCAGTGCACGACGATAAAGAAGGGCAAGCCCCAGGTGCCGACGGCCGCCAGGAAATTCATCAGGAGGAGGCTCCCCACCGTGACCCACCACACCAGGAAGAACGGGTTCAGTCCGCTCATCAGGATGCCGGCGGTAAAGGCATTATAGCTGGTGTCCTTGCCTCCCCTGGCCAGCTTCCGGCGGGCGCGGAACAGGTCGAAGCCCATCCAGACGATCATGCCGCCGCCGAGCACTCCAAGAACCAGCTTGGCGACCTCGTTCTGGAAGAAATTGGCCAGGCCGAAGTAGACGAGCAGTATCAGGGGCACCTCGACGACGGCGTGTCCCAGCGATACCTGCAGACCGGCCCAGGGCGATTTGAGGCTCTTGGCCAGTGTGACGGTAAACATCGGTCCCGGCGCCATCACGCCCGATAGCGAAGTGATGATAACCGTTCCCAGAGCCGCCAGCATAATAATTCCTTGGGAAATGAGTATCTATCTGTATTATAGCATTTCAAGGTGATATTTATCCTGCAACCTATTCTTTGATGACAATCCAGTTATTTGATAACACAATACCAAGGTGGGGTATAGGCTATGTTTTTTGACTGCTTTACACTGCATCGTGTAAAATACGGGCATGGGCAAACGGCGGGAAAGAGAGCGGCAGCCGTGGGACAGCGCCAGTATCCAGGCCCTGCGCCGGCATCTCGGCCTGACGCAGCAGGAACTATCAGACCGGCTGGGGACGCGCCAGCAGACCATCAGCGAATGGGAGACCGGGATGTACCGGCCGCGTGGTGCCTCGGCCACTTTGCTGTCGATGGTGGCGGAGCAGGCCAGATTCAAATACGACGCTACTGCCCATGAAAAGAAACCTTGACAGATTACACGGAAACGTGTAATATGAACTCCAAGGTCAAAGGTTAAAACTACGAGTTGTATATTTAACGAGAATAAAGCATGTTTTTACCCAGCTTTGAGTTTTAAGTTATGTTTTTGAGCTCTGAGTTTTAACTTTTGAGTTATTCCATATCCTGTACCGGGTTACCGTAAGCTGGCAATTACCATGAACGAACGTCAACGAATCGAAAGCTTGAGGCATTTCTTTGTACCGGAGAGCGTTGCCGTCGTCGGCGCCTCGCGGACGCCGGGCAAAGGGGGCTACAACATCATCGAAAACCTGCTGCGGCTGGGCTATCAGGGGCGTATCTATCCGGTCAATCCACGTGCCGGGGAGGTGTTAAAACTTAAGGCCTACCCGGGCCTGAAACATATCCCGGAAGCGCCGGAACTGGCGGTAATTATTCTGCCGCCGCAGCAGGTAATCGAATCTCTGGAGGAGTGTATCGGCGCCGGGGTAAAGGCGGTCATCATCGAGTCCGCCGGTTTCGGCGAGATGGACGAGGCCGGTGCCCGCCGGCAGCAGCGGATGGTCGGGATGGCCAGAGGCGCCGGCATAAGAATCATGGGGCCGAACAGCGTCGGCATCCTCAACCCGGCGGCGCGTTTCGATACCTCGCTGGGGCGCCTGAACGGGATATTCCTACCGGAAGGCGATATCCGGGAAGGTACGGTCGGGTTTATCGGCCAGACCGGCCTGTTCACCGGCGTCTTCCTGCCGCTGCTAAATAGTGAAATCGGCATCAGCAAGATCGCCTGCCTGGGCAACAAGGGCGACGTTGATGAGAGCGATATGCTCGAATATTTCGGTGCCGACGGGCCGACCAGGGTCATCGCTATGTACCTGGAAAGCATCAAGGACGGCCGGCGCTTTCTCGGCCTGTGCCGCCGGATTATCAGGGAGAAGCCGGTGATTGTCCTGAAAGCGGCGGTCACCGGCGATGGGGCCAGGGCCTCGGCCACGCATACCGGTGCCATGGCCGGCGAGGACCGGATTTACGACGCGGCCTTCCGGCAGGCGGGGGTAATCCGGGTGGGGAGCTTCGAGCAGCTCTGGGACGTAGCCAGGGCCTTTGTCAGGGCGCCTTTACCGCAGGGTGACCGGGTCGGCATCATCAACCTGGCCGGGTCGGGCTGCGTGACCGCCGTCGATGTCTGCGTGAAAAATCGGCTGAAGATTGCCGAGCTCTCGCCGGCGACGAAAGCCAGAATCAAGGCCGTTTACCCGGACTGGTGGCGGGTCAGAAGCCCGGTGGACGTCTGGACGGCCATCGAAGCCAGCGGCTTCGAGGCGACCTATACCGCCATCCCTCGGGCGGTCCTGGCAGACGGCGGCGTGGACGCGGTCATTATCATCATGGGTGCCAATAACTGGCTGCCCGGGAAGGATGTCCCCGCCCTGTTTGCCAGTATAAAAAAGGACTTTCCGCAAAAACCTCTCCTGGCCGTCGCCCAGCTGGGGGATCGTGAGATTTACCTGAAAATGCGCCGGGGTTTTCAGGCGATAGGCATCCCCTGCTATACCAGCGATGAGGACGCCGTCTTCGCCCTGGCGGCGCTGTGCCGGTACCGGGAGTACCTGGAAAGTAGCGTTTAACCCGCCGGCGGGTGAGGGTCATCGGTTGGCCCCACGCCCTTTGTCCTGATTATCGTCTGATTGCTACGGTAAGGGGTCCCGATAATATCGGGGCGATGAGGCAATCGGCCATGATGGAGTATAGAATTACTTCATGTGACTCATCAGGAGATGAGAGAAGGTCAGTAGAGAAATCTGATGGCCGTTGATTTTCCGGAAAGCCGGGTAAGACAAATCTGGCAGGACTGCCCGGCCCGGACCGACCTGGTAACCGAGGAGGATGGCCCGGTCCAGGTCATCTATCCGGGCCGGCCTAACGATGGCAGCGGGGCCGATTTCCGCGATGCGGTGGTGCGGACCCGCCGGGGAACGCTGACCGGAGATATCGAGGTACACGTAAAATCCAGCCACTGGCGGGCGCACCGGCACCACCGGGACCCCCGCTATAACCGGGTGGTTTTGCACGTCGTCTACCGGCATGACACGGCTGAAGCCGCCAGGCTGGAGAACGGAAACAGGGTGCCGACACTGGTCCTCGAAAAGTTATCGGTGTGCGGGAATAACCATCACCGGCCACTGCTGTCATCGGTACCTTGCCGTGGTTCGGGGAGGGCTGGCAATATCGAAAGACTCTTCAGGATTCTGGACACGGCTGGGGAACAGAGGTTCCAGTCTAGAGTCGCGGGTTTCCAGACCATAGCCTCGCCGGCGGAGGCAGGGCAGGCGTTGTACCTCGGGATACTGGCGGCCCTGGGCTATACCAGGAACAAGTACCCCATGATGGAACTGGCCGACCGCATGACCCTGCGGTGGCTGGAAACAGGGATAAAATCATCTATACCAGACGTGGAGTGTCTGGCCTGGTACCAGGCCATGCTGACGGGCGCGGCCGGGCTGCTGCCGAGGCAGCGCGCCTTATGCCGGGTAAGTGGGGAAAATGACCCTTGGCATGACAGGCTGGAGAAGTTATGGGCGGACGCCGGCGAGCCGGACACGATGTCCGCCACCGACTGGCACTTTTTCCGGGTCAGGCCAGGCAACCTCCCCACGCGCCGCCTCGCTGCCATGAGCCAGTTGCTGCTCCGCTACCGCGAGGAGGGGTTGCTGAACGGGTTGATGGCGCAACTTGATGCCTTGCCGGATAACGTGAGCCACCGTCAGCTGGAAGACGCTTTGATGGTCGGGGCGGGGGATGGGCCGGAATGGTACCCGGATTACGGCGGGTTTCTTGTTAGAGGAGGGCCTGCCCTACTGGGAAGGGCGAGGGCAGTTGAAATCGTGATTAATGTCATCCTGCCTTTTGCAGTTGCCTGGGGCAGGATAAACAGCCGACCGGCGCTGGCGGAGAAAGCGGTCAAGCTGTACTGCCGGTATCCGGCGATGGCCACCAATGCCATCGAAAGGCATATGAAACGTCAATTCGGGATTAAAACACACCTGGTCGCTACGGCCCGGAGGCAGCAGGGGCTGCTGCACATTTTCAAGACCTTTTGCTCGCTGGGCAGGTGCCGGGAATGCCCGTTAATGAAAATAGACTGAAGGTCTTTTAGAGGTACGCCGGCACTTCAGTCAGGCTGCGTATCCGGGGGCAGTCGGTAATATTTTCCTGGTATCCGGTGCGGTCGAGCAGGATGCCTTTCATGCCCGCGCCTCTGGCCCCAATTACGTCCACCTGATACTGGTCGCCGACGTAGATGGACTCGGCAGGAAGGACACCGGCCTGCCGGAGGGCGTAAAGGAAAATCCCCGGCTTTGGCTTGGTGGCGCCGGCGTCCTGCGAGGTGACGATGGTTCCCAGCCAGGCGCGCAGGCCGAGTTTATCGAGGGTGCGGGACATGTCCTGCTCGATGTTGGAAATCAGGCCCAGGGCGAGGCTCCGGCTTTTCAGGTCGTCCAGGGCCGGCCTGACGTCATCGAAGAGCACCAGCTCCATTTTGGCCTGCTGCATTTTGCCCAGCAGGGTGAGGACGAGCTTTTGATCATATTTAATCCCGGCTTCTTTGAGCAGGGCTTCCTGGTACCGGGCATAAAGCGCGGCAATCTCCTCACGGGAGCGGGTGCTCAACGGATGGCGGGCAATCTCGTTGTAGATAAGTTCGTCGGCGATGAACATCGGCCGGCGCAGGGCCTCCGCGCTGACGGTGATGCCGAGGTCTTTTAGTACCTTGGCCTCAATCTCTTCCCGGGGCGGCTCGTAGCGGACCAGAGTGTGGTAGAGGTCGAAAAACACGGCTTTAATCATGATAGATACTCCTTTATCCCGATTCCCACTTTCATTGTAGTTAATGCGGGGCTATCTGTAAAGGAAAATACGGGGAAGCAATTTTATTAGTTGCAGGCATTTTACCTTGGCCCCTTAAAGACTCAAGGAAGCGCTATTATAAAATCATTCGTTCTGAAAGAGGGATTTAACAATATCATTATTCTTGTGAGCCGGAGGCCGGAACTGATAATATAAGACGGAGGATTTAAATGAGCGTACTGGCCGGGCGCGATATCCGGCGCCTGCTCGCAGGGCAACCGCCGCTCGTTGAAGGATATATTAATCTCGATGAGCAGCTGCAGGCCAACGGCTTCGAGCTTACCCTGCGCGACGTGGCTACGCTGCAAACGGCGGGGAGAATTACGGCCTCCAACCGCGAGCGTGTCGTCTCTGAGCTGGCGCCGCTGGCGTTTGATAGCAGGGGAAACATTTCGCTGGCGCCCGGCCCCTATATGATTACTTATAATGAAATCGTCCACATACCGAAAAATATCATGGCGCTGGGCCGGCCGCGCTCGAGCCTGTTGCGCTGCGGCGTGAACATTGGCACGGCGGTCTGGGACGCCGGCTATGAGGGACGTTCGCAGTCGTTACTGGTAGTTTATAATCCGCGGGGCTTTACTTTGCAGAGGAACGCGCGGGTCACACAGCTTGTCTTCCTTGAGCTTACGGGAGAGACGGAAGGCTATCAGGGGATTTACCAGGGGGAGAATATCTAAACTTTCTGCGCGTAAAAGAAGATCCTGATTGAATCTTCAGAAACTTCCTGAAGGCCGCGTTCACGGTCAAAGGAAAAGGCCCGGATATCCGTAAACCCGGTTTGTGGCAGCGCCGATTCAACCTCTTCACGCGGATAAAACGTCTGATATAGCTTGATGTCGGAGCGTTTCCAGCTCTTACCCCGGGGCTGAAAAATCGTGAAGTGAGATTCGCTTATTTTCTTTGCCTCGTTATAATCACATCGGACAGTATATAAAAAATCAGGATTTTCCTTAACGTCTTTGAACCCCCGCTGAAATGTCTCGAAGTGCTTTTGCGTGGTCAGGTCGAAGATAAAAATCCCGCCATTAACGAGACAGTTGTGGACATTTATAAATACCTGATACAGCTCTTTTAAAACCATAACGTGATTGAGGGAATCAAAAGTGGAAAACGCCGCGTTAAAAGTTGGCGGCAGCCGGAAAGCACGAGCGTCTTTTAGAATAAATTTAGCATTGGGAGCATTTTGTCTGGCATGCCGCAGCATTTCCCTGGAGCCATCGATACCGGTAACACGATAACCTTTTTCGGTCAATACCCTGGCCAGTTGCCCGGTGCCGCAGCAGAGGTCGAGGATTTTAGCTTTATCAGGCAGCTTTTCACCGGCGATTTGTTTCAATATGGGGAAGACACGTTCACTGAAGGCGGTCCATTCGCTGTTGTAAAACCAGGCAAAAGCGTCATAATCGGAGTAACGTTCCATGGTGGTTGCATATTAGCACAGATAAGGGCGCGGTACAAATGTTTTAGAACTGCCCCGCCACCCAGTCCGGCACCGCCACCGTGCCCATAATTACCGGTTTCTGGTGGCAATCGCTGCCGCCGGTCAGGAGTAAGTTGTGGCGGCGGCAGAACGCGATATAGTACTCTGTGGTCGCGACATCGTTCCGGGAATGCCAGCATTCCGCGCCGTCAATGTAGTCCAGCATCTGCTCTTTAATAATTTTCGCCTGCTCGTCGAGGTCCCTGGTCACGGCGGCGAGCGAGGTCCCGTTGGGGTCGTTGGGGTGGGCCAGCGCCAGCCGGCCGCCGGCGCCCTTGACCAGCACAGCGGCTTCTTCCAGCGAAAGCGGGTACTTGGGTACATCACACTTCACCAGGTATTTATCGAAGGCCTCCTGACGGTTACCGACGACGCCCTTTTTGATGAGGTATTCCGCGATGTGGGGCCGGCCGAGGGCGCCGTCCACGCCCTCCTGCATTCCATACCGGTCCGCATCGGTGAACAGGGGACGGCCTTCCCGGGTGAACTCGGAATTGAGGTTGTCTACAATCTGGCGCGCCCGCCTCTCACGGTGTTTTTTAATCAGCCGGAGCTTTTGCCGGAGGGCGCGGTTCCTGAAGTCGTAGCCGTAGCCCAGGAAATCGAGGGAGATGGACTTTCCCTGATGGTGGAAGGTCACGTTCAGTTCGACGCCGGTGATGTATCTTATGCCGTGGACCGCGGCCAGTTCGACGGCCTGTCCCTGGTGTTCGATGGCGTCATGGTCGGTGATGGAGATGAAGTCGATTTTTCGCCGGGAGGCCTCGCGGAAGACCTCTTCGAGCGAAAGCGCGCCGTCCGAGCCGGTGGCAGTGTGGATATGCAAATCTATTTTCATATTCATAGCCTGTCATTGCGAGCCATCCCCCGATGAAATCGGGGGAGGCGTGGCAATCTCAATGGTCAACTTGAACAGTGATGGGGATTGCCACGTCGCTTCTCTCCTCGCAATGACGGTTTAATGTTTTACTTTCTCACCTCGCCGGTGATATACCAGCCCTCCGGCGGGTCTCGTGCGGTATCGACGACCATGTGGATGACATTAAGCGCCGGATACAGCTTTTTAAAATCTTCCAGGTCAACGGCCTCGAACTTCTTCTTATTGTTAAGATAGGCCTCCTCGGTGAGGGCGTTGGAGACGTAGTTATCTTTGTCGCGGGCCAGGATGCGCCGGATGGAGACCTCCTGGGGGCAATCCGTCTGGAGGATGACGAAGGCGGCCTTGTTTTTAGCAGCGATGGCCGCCGCCTGCCGCCGCAGCGCCTGCGTGACGAAGGTGGCATCAAGGATGACGATTTGGTTGTCTTTGAAGGCCTCACCTGCCATCTCGAACATGACGTCATAGACCTGCGTCCGTTTTTTCATGTCGCCGGCCACCTTGGAGTCGAAGACGTCCTGATTTTTCAGGACTTCCAGCCGGATGAGGTCGGTGCGCAGCAGCCTGCCGCCCTTGATTTTATGGACTTCTTCAGTAGTTTCCGTCTTCCAGGTGCCGGGCAGCCCGCAGGCGATGAGCAGGAAAGGGGGCTTGAGTTGGGTATTGATATATTTAGCAAAAGGCTCTTTCATGTTGTTCTTCCCTTGGTTTCATGACTCATAATATTATAATACCATCTCCAGCTCAATCTCGTCCCTGATGGGTATGCCGTTGTTGCCGATGAGCGGGATTTCCGGCTTTAACAATCTGTCCTGCGCGACGGCGTTACGGTGTATAGCTACGAGTGAAAAACCCCGCCTCTGCCAGAACCGTAGCGCTTTCGTGTTGTCGTTGGTGGTTATTAGCCACAGCCGCTTGCATTTTGCGGTAAGAGCAACACCTTTAACCGCATCCACCAAGGCGGAGCCAATACCTTGATGTTCCACAAGGCTGTTCATGGTGGTTATTTCGCACTCTTTCCCGTCTATATCATAAGTGATGAGGCCGGCCGGTTTGTCTTTTATTACGGCAATGAACCCGGGCAGCTCATCAGCCTGATAAACACGCCCGCGGCTGACACTTCTTGCGGAGCCCCAGTGTTCGTTAAGGACTGACGTTACCCAGGTCCTATCCCCCTCGGCCAGCGGCCTGACCTGGAATGATTTCATTTCATTCCTCGATGTAGGACTCCGCCAGCCGGAAATAGCTGGCGGCGGTGGCGATAATCCTGTCCTTCTCTTTATCGGAGATATGGGGGTCGTCATACTGGAAACAGTTTACCTTGCCCCGCACGTAGGCGCGGTAACACTTGTAAAAGTTGAGCAGCTTTAATAGCTCCTCATCGCCGCTGGCTTTAACGTAGGCATCGACGAATATTTTAGAAAGGTCGGCGCGCCGGTAATGGTCCAGGTCCATCGCCAGGAAGCCCACTTCGGCGGTAACGTCGGTGTACCGGAGCCGGTCGATGAACTCGATGCAGTCGTAGATGCAGATGCCCCGGTAAAAGCAGATGTGATTGGCATGGAGGTCACCGTGGCAGTCCCGTATGCGTCCCCCGGCAGCTCGTTTATTAAATAGAGGGGCGTTGACCTTAATATAACCCTCCGTGTAGTCTTTAATGCGCTGGTAGGTCTCCGGCAAAATAATAATGCCGAAGTATTTCTCGGTCTGCGCGAAGTTTTCCTGGGTGTTCTGGATAACGGCTTCTAGGCCGCCCAGACGGTTGATTTCCTCGCCGGTGGCGGCTTTGAAGTGGAAATCGGCCAGCAGCGCGGCCACCTGGCCGACCATCTCCGGGGTGACTTTATTTTGTGTGAGCAGGGCATCCATCATGGCGTCCTGGGGCAGGCGGCGCATCTTCACGGCGTACTCTTCGATATTGCCCTTGCCGTCGATGACGAAACGCCCGTCATCGTTAGTTACGGGTACCACGCCCAGGTAGACTTCCGTGCAGAGCCGACGGTTGAGCTCAACCTCTTTCCGGCAGTAATGCAGGCGTTTTTCCAGCGTGGAGTAGTCCAGGAAGCCCATGTCCACCGGTTTTTTGATTTTATAGACGTAGTCACCCGCCAGGAAGACGTAAGAAATCTGGGTCTGCACCAGCTCGACCTGTGATGGGGGTGCCGGGTACGCGGTGGGGTCGAGCAGGGCTTGGATCAGTGCCGGAAGCTCGGACATAAGCGTAATAACCCTGAATCCTAAACTCTAAAGGCGGTGGTATTTAGAGTTTAGATATTTATTTAGAATTTCCCGTTATTTTATCGTCTTGGCCAGCGCCCTTCGCTGTTCCTTGAGTTTCTTAGCCTTTTTCAGGTGCTTTTTCCAGGCAACTCTTTTCGATTTGTTCATACTTTAATACTATAGCGTAAACCGGGGTTGGCTGTCATCCCCCTTGTAACCGGCGGTCAGGGTCATCCGGTCATACAGAAGCCACGGATCACCCGGGTGAATGGCTACATATTCCTTAAGTTTACGGACGCCGCGTTCAAAAGCATCCGGCGGTATCATCGTAATGACAGAAGTGTTTTTTACTATAATCGCTTCTAAATGGGCATATCCCGTTTCGTATGTGCGCTGGATTATCTCTTCTGATATTAATCCATCGAATCCGGCCTCTTTGAGGCAGCTTTCCATCCTAGCGAGAGAGAAAGTCCTCGCTTCATCAATGGCGAGTGTCTCCGGAAAGAAGGTGTGCTCGACATCATCCCTGATTTGCTCAATAGCTCCGTAACGAATCAGCATCACCCCGGGGACTTTAAGAACGCGCCAGCATTCGCGAATTACCTTATCAGGGTCATCGCAATGGTGCAGCAGGTGAGACATAAAGACGACATCGAACGAATTATCCGGGTAGGTCAGGTGCTGGGCGTCCTGTATATCCCATTTGACCAGACCGCGGGGGTCTTTTTCACGGGCTTTTTCCAGCATCTCATGCGATGAATCGGCGCCGGTGACGCGGTAGCCGATTTTTTCCGCCAGCGGGATGGCGAACCTGCCCGTGCCGCAGCCGAGGTCGAGTAATCTTGCGACCTCGGGTGCTTTAGCAAGACGCGAGATAGCATTGAGCCAGAGGTCTATGTTTTCCTCGGATAAGGGTCTTCCTTTATCATAGAAAGACGCGATTTGGCTGTAATCGGCTTTCCGCATTATCTCCCCTTAACCATCTCCGCGAAGCGTTTAAAGGAGCGGTCGTAGGTACGCTCGATTTCCGGCGGGAAGGCGCAGGCGGGCAGCTCGTCCATTTTCAGGTGGTAGGCGATGCACTCGCAGCACTTGCCTTTCCGGGAGCAGGGCTCATAGGTGCAGGGGCATTTGACTTTGTTGGCTTCAATGTTACATTCCATATTTAACTGTACTTCTTTCTCATTGTTTCTGAAAGCCCGTTCAGCAGTTCCAGCGCCCTTGCCGAGCCTTCTTCGCCGAGGGGTATCAGGGTGCAGCTCGGCGTGATCAGGCCCTGCCTGACGATGTCTTTAAACGGGAGGCCGTGGCGCGTGAAGGGGGCCATGGCCTCTTCCAGGCGGTCCTTGAGGCTGGCGACGGACTCTTGGTTCAGGGGTTCGGGGTTGTTGGGGACGATGCCCCACGCTATCGCCCCGCCCCGCCCCAGGAACTTCTTGATTTCTTCAGGGTAAAGGCTGACCGACGGCGCGTAGTTGTAGGTGTCGAAGCTTAAGATGTCCAGCTTCGTTTTTAGAAGTACCGACCAGTCGGTGTTGCCGCAGCAGTGGATGCCTTTCAGGCCGCCGATGCCTTCGAACACCTCGTTAACCATCTCGGCGATTTTTTCCGGCTTGGAGAAAGGGCCGGAAGCGACGATTGAGCCGTACGAGGCCATAATCGGCTCGTCGACGAAGATGATGGTATTCTTCGAGATTTTTTTCAGCTCGTTTTCCTGCCAGGCCGCCTTGAGCTTGAGCAGTTTGGGGATGGCATCGCCGAGGACTTCGTGGTAGAGGATCGCCTTCTTATTTTCATCGGCGACGGTCAGCCCCCAGGAAAGCGGCCCGGTGACATGCCCCTTGACTGCCCGCGGCGCCAGGCCAGACTGCTCCAGTAAGGCATACAGCCCCGCCGCGTAATTTTTACCGATGGGGAATTTAGCGGCGTCGTTGTCCAGGTAGGCCTGATACAGCGTTTCCAGGGATTTGTGAAAGTCTCTGGAAGTATCCACATAAATGCGGTCATTTTCCACCACGAGGCCAGGGAAGCCTTCGCTGTACTGGACGTACATGTTTTCCAGGAAGGAAATCTGCGGCAGTTGCGGCCAGGCGGGGATGTCTTTCAGGAAGCGGGCAATCAGCGCGCACGCCTTGGCCGGGTCGGTGTGGGGCATGGTGCCGATGATGGTGGGTAAACAGTAAAAGTCTGTATTTGACATAACATTATCCTTTTTTGTCATGCTGGAGCGAAGCGAAGCATCTCAGGGTGGGGTGGTATTTCCCAACCCCGAGATGCTTCGGTCGCTGCGCTCCCTCAGAATGACAATACAACTACCCCTTTTTGATGTATTTACCTATCAGCAGGTCGAGTTTTTGCTTCGTCGCGGCAGGTATGGCGGCCGGGTCGGTGACGAGGGCGGGGCCCAGCGCGGTGGCGCAGGCGCATGCACGCTTTAGCGGTGCCCTCCCCGCCGCCAGCCGGATAATCTTTTTGGCGAAGTCGATGTTATGGCGCATTGTCGTTAAAACGGCCTCGATGGTGACCGTCTGGTTGGTCTCGTGCCAGCTATCGTAGTCGGTGATGCAGGCGATGGAGGCGTAGCAGATTTCCGCCTCGCGGGCGAGCTTGGCTTCCGGCAGCACCGTCATGCCCAGGACGTCCGCCCCCCAGGACTTGTAGAGGCGCGACTCGGCGCGGGTGGAAAAGGCGGGGCCTTCCATGGCGACGAAGGTGCCGCCCTGGTGGACGATGGCGCCGGCCTCTCTGGCGGCTTCATAGACAATCTGGCTCAACACCGGGCAGAAGGGGTCGGCGAACTGGATATGGCCGACGATGCCTTCGTTAAAAAAAGTGCTAACGCGCTGGCGGGTGCGGTCGATAATCTGGTCGGGGATAAGGAGATGGCCGGGTTTGAGCTCTTCTTTGAAGCTGCCGCAGGAGTTGGAGGAGATGATGAACTCCACGCCGAGGCTCTTGAGGGCGTAGATGTTGGCGCGGGACGGTACCCCGGAGGGTGAGATGCGGTGGCCCCGGCCGTGGCGCGGTAAAAAGGCGATGCCCACCCCGCCCAGCTTCCCTACCACGATGGCATCCGAGGTCTTGCCGAAAGGCGTGTCCGGCCGGACCTCCTGCACGTCCGCCAGCCCCTCGATGTCATAAAGCCCCGTTCCACCGATAACGCCGATTCTAGCTTTAGGTGTGGGCATGGGAGACCTCCTAATTAAGTATTGACTAGGCTAATTCTCTCAACCTATCAATAAGTTCATTGGGTTTTATTTGTCCATTTGTTGTTATACCATGTTCTTTAGCTATTCTCTCGAGGT
>CAYWZO010000034.1:20381-20966 GCA_964462865.1 uncultured Dehalococcoidaceae bacterium
TAGCTTTAGGTGTGGGCATGGGAGACCTCCGATATTTATTACTTTCTACTGGTATAGCTCTTAAGTGCGGACCTAATGTCGTTAGATAATTTCTGCCATCCAATGGCGTTATCTGAATATAAATAGTATCTGAAATGCGCTACATCAAAAGGAACATCAGTTTTATCTTGGGTAATAAATATAACAGGTTTCCCTATTGTATGTGCAATTCCAATTTCATAAAAAACATTGGGATTCTTTCCGGTTACATCAGCTATAATTACTTTGCTTTTACATATTTGAATCCAGATGTCTTCCATAATAGGTTTTGTAGAAAAGAAATCATCTGCTTTATGGCAACTAAATCCACAATGCCAGACTGTGGGTTGAATTGTTTCTTTATATAATCTATCAAAAGATGGTTTAAATGGCATTAATACAAAACATAATTTATTATCTAATTCAAGTTTTCTCTCTCGGAATATCGGATTGACAATCATTTCTTGGGAGTTTTGTGTTACTTCAACATTTTGTTTTTCTCCCGGTTTGAGTTCTTTTTCTACCTCAATGACTTTCCCTTCATCATTAACTTGAAGGCTTACATAT
>CAYWZO010000035.1:0-17858 GCA_964462865.1 uncultured Dehalococcoidaceae bacterium
AATAAAATCTTCCCCATGTAACCTGGTATCATTTCCACCCCCTAATTAAAATACAATTTGTTACCTCAATATATTTTACCTATTGCAAGCTTCTAATGTCAAAAAGAGTCGCAATATTTTCGCAAAATGACAAATATATGGACATTTACGCAACTTTTTCGCAAATTATTACTAAATGTATTCCTACAATCGGCGTCACTGAGCAGACATACTATCGGTGACGCCGGGCGTCTTGCTTAACTCCACCACTGCCCTATTCCGCTGCGACGTTTTTGCCTGAGAAACAAAAGTGACTAAAGTGTACGGTATAAATAATTTGAATATGGGTTACGTTGACCAACCATTGTTTACTACGTATAATTAGTGAGGTCTGCGATTAGAGAGCGGTTGAGTTATCCGGTTGAGAGCGGTGCGAAGATGTAACTCCCACATATACCAATAAAGAAAAATGGCTTAATGATTGGAGAGAGATTAGATGGATACGGCGCGAAAAGATAAACCAGCAAGGGAAGTGGAAAAAGAAAGTTCATTCCTGAAAGGGCTTAGCTTCATCAGTTCCACCAGCGGCGACGCTAATTCCTCGGTAGTGGACGTTAAAAACGGTAAGATAATCAGAATCAGGCCTTTGCACTTCGATTGGAAATATGACAAGAAGCGATTCAACCCCTGGAAGATGGAGGCGCGGGGACGCGTCTTTGAACCGCTGATGAAATCGCTGGTGCCTCCTTATAGCCTGGCTTATAAAAAGAGGGTCTATTCTCCTAACAGGGTTCTTTATCCTTTAAAGAGAGTCGATTGGAACCCCGACGGCGAGAGAAACACGGGAAACAGAGGTGAAAGCAGCTATGTTAGGACCTCGTGGGATGAGGCTGTGGCAATAATAGTCAAGGAGTTAAAAAGGGTAAAGGAGAAATACGGATCCTACGCCATCCTTTCACAGTCGGATGGACACGGAGAGACCAAGGTTATACACGGCACCCATGGCTGCCAGAACAAGCTCCTCTCGCTACTGGGTGGCGCCACAAGACAGATCCGAAATGCGGATAGCTGGGAAGGTTGGTATTGGGGCGCCAAGCACGTCTGGGGCATGGAGCCGGTGGGCCAGCAGGACCCGGTTATAAATGTGATGCCCGATATGGCCGAGAATACCGATATGGTTTTATTCTGGGGCTGCGACCCGGAAACAACACCCTGGGGCTTCGACGGTCAGATGGCCAGCCGCCTTTGCTATTGGTGGACCGAGCTCGGCATAAAATCGATATATATCTGCCCGGAACTGAACTATGGGGCAGCGGTACATGCCGATAAATGGATTCCCATAAGACCAAGCACCGACGCGGCTTTGCAGCTGGCCATCGCCTATACCTGGATTACCGGGAGTACTTACGATAAAAAATATGTCGCCACCCACACGTTCGGCTTCGAAAAATTTGAGGAATATGTCCTGGGCAAAGAAGATGGGGTTCCCAAAACCCCGGAATGGGCCGAAGAGAAAACGGGTATCCCTAAAAGGAAGATTAAAGCACTGGCCAGAGAGTGGGCATCCAAGCGTACGACCATAGCGCACGGCAACGGGGGCCCCGGCATAAGGGGGCCATACGCGACGGAAAACAGCCGACTCGAGATCCTGCTTTTAGCGATGCAGGGCGTGGGCAAGCCCGGGATCCATCAGGTTAAAATGCTCGAATGGGGCCGCCGGTGTTCGGACCGGCTGGACCCTATGCCCCTGGGCACGATAAGACCGAACGTGTTCTCCGTCTATACCGGGGCCATGAAATTCGCGGCTTCCAAAAAGCAGGAGGAAGTGAAAGATGCCCTCCAGCAAGATTCGAAAGGCAAAGAAGTCCCGACGCAATTCATCCCCAAAGACCTCATCCATGACGCCCTCCTTAATCCTCCTATCAGCTGGTACGGTACGACCTCGGCGATCGCGCCGCTGGAAGACCAGTTCACGAAATACACCTATCCGGCCAAAGGTTATCCGGAAATACACATGATATGGACCGATTCACCCTGCTGGATAACCTGCTGGAATGACACCAATTCCTATATTAAGGCGCTCAAAAGCTCGAAGATAGAGTTTATTCTGGCCCAGCACCCGTGGCTGGAGAATGATTGTCTGTTTGCTGATATTATCCTGCCGGTTAATACCAAATTCGAAGAACAGGATCTGGCCCAGGATAATATGGGCGGGCAATTTCATATCATCTTAGACGAGAGAAAATGCATCGAACCCGTTGGAGAATCCAAGAGCGACTATGAAATAGTCTGTATGATAGCGGAAAAGCTGGGTTTGCTCAAAGAATACACGGATGGCAACACTATTGAAGACCTGCTAAGGCAAGGCTTCGAAAATTCGGGCGCGCAGGAACTGGTTTCTTACGAAGAGTTCGAGAAAAAAGGTTATTTCGTGATCCCGACTGATCCGGATTGGAAGAAATACCCCGCTGGCCTGGCAGAGTTCTACAGAGACCCGGAGGAACACCCTTTAAAGACACCGTCCGGCAAAATAGAGTTCTATTCCCAGAACCTGGCTAAACACTTCCCCGGCGACCGGGAAAGGCCACCGGTCCCGCACTGGATTGAAAAGGGGGAGAGCCATGACGAGCGTCTCTCCAGCAAAAGGGCGAAGAAGTATCCCCTGCTCCTCATGTCCAACCACGGCAGGTGGAGAGTACATGCGAACCACGATGATATAACCTGGACCAGGGAAATCCCGACCTGCAAGGTCACAGGGCCTGACGGCTATAAATATGAGCCATTGTGGCTTAACCCGGCAGATGCGGCCAGGAAGAACATAGAAAATGGCGATGTGGTCAAAATATACAACGAAAGAGGTGCTGTCCTGGGAGGCGCTTATGTGACCGAGCGGATTATGCCCGGCGTTGTTTACATGGATCATGGAGCGAGGTATGATCCTATAATCCCCGGGGAGCTTGACAGGGGAGGGGCGATAAACACCATCACTCCGCACAATAAAACCTCAAAAAACGCCACAGGAATGGTCGTAAGCGGGTTCTTGGTAGAGGTTGAGAAGGTGAATTTAGACGAATTGAGGAGGAAATATCCCGAAGCGTTTGAAGGACCGTATCACCTAGATGCCGGCTTACGCCTGGAGCGGGCTCTGGTAAAGAAATAATCTGTTAATATATTTGTCTTTCAGAATTCAACAAGTTAAAGCCTTGCCGTTATCAGCCGAAGCTACTCACCATTGCACAAACTTGGACCCCAATTATTAACAAGCTGATAAACCAGAACCTCATGTCCTTCCATGAGTTCTCTTCTCCAAACTCGTCCATTTCAGAAAAGATAATAGCTCTTTACCGAAGACATAATCCTCAGCCATCGCATCGACTACAGGGTGGCGGCACCAATACTGCCCGTGAATCTCTAATATTTCATGCTCCACTAAGATGCAGCTATTCGTTTATTTTAATATACCTGGCAGCCAAGTGACCAACGACGGCACGGCGATGATGATGATTATCACCATTATCGATGCTAAAACAAAGGGAATCGCGCCCCGGTATATCTTTCCCATGGGAATTTCCGGGGCCATGCCTTTCATTGTAAACAGGTTTATCCCAACCGGCGGCGTTAATGAGCCCAGTATCAGCACCAGAACCATTGTCAGGGCAAACCATAGCGGATCGGCTCCCTGGGCCACAGCTATCGGGTGCACGATGGGAACGCCGATTAGGGTCAGGGTCAAAACGTCAACGAAAAATCCCAGGATTGTAAAGAGAACAAGTATAATTACTATTATTGCCAGTCCGTGCAGACCAAGCCCCATTAAGGCATCCGACACCGTGCCGGAGACATTACACCACGCTACAAATCGGGTGAACAGTGTAGCGCCGTTGACGATAAGCAGAAGCATGGACAGTAGCTTGGCTGTATCTATCGCCGATTGCCAGATTTTTCTCCAGGTGAATCGTCTCATAACCAGGCCGATGAACAAAGCCCCGACGGCGCCCATAGCGCCGCCTTCGCTTGGACTGAATACCCCGCCGTATATACCGCCGATGACGAGAAGAAATAAAATCAAGATCGGTGCGCTAGCAGATAATGAGACAATTCTCGGCCGCCAGGCCGTTCTTTCTCCGGCCGGCCCGATGCTGGGATTTATCCGGCACCAGATAGTGATGGCGGTGGCAAAAGCAAGGCCGAGAAGAAGACCGGGAACAATCCCGGCGACAAAGAGCTTCCCGACGGACACCCCAGTGATAACACCGTAAATAATAAAAGGTATACTGGGTGGTATGATAGGGCCGATTATGGAACCACCAGCGACGGCCCCCGTGGCTAGACGGTCGTCGTATTTGTATTTCTTCATCTGCGGCATCGCGACCGACGTCATGGTGGCGATGGAAGATATGCTATCACCGACGATAGCGGCAAAACCGGTGCAGGCGGTTGTGGTCGCTATGGCCAACCCGCCTCGTATGTGCCCGATCCAGCGATAGACTAAGACATAAAGGTCCTCGCCGATCCTGGAATGAAGACAGAAATAGCCCATAAGCACGAAAAACGGCACCGTCGCCCAGACGAATTGACCGGTGTTAGTATAGAGTCCCCTGCCCAACATGTTTAGCGCGGTATCCAGGCCGCGAATATGTGAAATAAATAAAAAGCCGGGGATTAACATCGATAACCAGATGGGTATGCCGGCTAAAAGCAGGACGAGGAACGTTATCAGACCGATAAAACCTACGGTAGCCAGGTTAATCTGCCACAAGCCCTTTTGTGCCCATAGCGCCGCCAGGAAAACCAGAACGATGGCTATCCCGAGCATCAGCAGCCACTGGTACCAGGTGAGGTGGCGCTTTTTAGCCTCGGAGATATTCTTTAAAAGGTCCCGTAGATACAGCAGCCCCATTAACAAAGAGCCAAAGACGATTAAGGCCGCGAAAGGCCAGCTGACCCATTGTAGGGAATCAGCGTGATATGAGTGACGCCCGAAAAAAAATTGGGTAAGGTAGATGGTTTGCCAGATTATCAGCGCGAACAACCCGGTTCCCAGCAGGTTGTTAGAGAAATCGAAAATCAAAAACCCCTTCGGCCCCAGTCTAGACGTTATTATGTCTACCCTGATATGGCTTTTCTGGTTGTGAGTATTGGCAACGGTAAAAAACACAGCTACAATCAGCAGCACTTCGGTAATTTCGAACGCAGAGGTAATAGGATTGGAAAATAGGTAGCGCAGAATTACATCTATAAATGTCAGACCAACCATTAAAAAAATAATGACCGTGCCTATGACATTCACCCAGCGGCTGAAAATGCCGATGTAATCTAAAAGATGAATCGCCCTATCAAGAAAGTTCATCTGTTGCGTTTCACTTTTTTCAGCTGTCAACAAATGAAAATACCCTCCAGGCTGTAAGCCAGAGGTTTTTTGCTATATGCCCGTCCCCTTTTATTGGATTCCTGTCAGATTTTTAGTAACAAAAGGGGACGGGCAATTATTTTATTTTTTAGAACAGTCTATTTAAGCGCGTATTCCGATCCGGAATATTTCACTGCCAGCTTGAGCCACTCGTCCAGCATTTTCGTTCCGGGTAAGCCCTTGGCATCAAGATCAGACTTAAACTTGTCCAATACTGAAGCAGTCAACTCATTCATTTTGAGATAGTCGGCCTGGGTAAATTTGATAAACTCGGTGCCCCATTTCGCAGTTGCCTCGGGTCTGAGATCCCTGTCGAACCTCAATTGCTGGGCATCCTGTCTGGCGGGGATCTTAGCCGCTTCTTCCGTGATGATCTTTTGGAAATCAGGGGACAGGCTGTTCCATGTCTTGAGGTTCATTACCACCTGGAATGAACCGCAGCGGACATTGGATTCGGTGATGAAGGGAGTAACTTCACCCCAGCCGAAGTCGAACAGAGAGGCGAGCGTAAAAGTAGCCCCATCACATACTCCCGTCTGCAGGTTCAGGAAAGTCTCGTCAGGCATCATGGACATCCCGGTCATGCCCAGGGCTTCCCACATGGCGGCATCCCAGGGTCCGGTAGAGAGATACTTCTTACCCTTAAAGTCATCAATTGACCGGACGGCCTTGCCTTTACCCATGCAGGACATGTTCGGGAAGGTTGCGCATCTCCAGAGAAGGTGGGTACCGGAGTCTTCATAGGCCTTGGCCATCTCCGGGAATTTCGAGGCCAGCTCAGTTATGTGTTGCGTTACGGCTAAATCTCTGACGTCGTACTTAACGACCGAAGTGATGTCTTCCAGGGGGAAGAGATTCGGGTACATTGAACACATGCATTGCGCCATGTCAAAGTTGCCCTGTGCGGCATTATCATA
This sequence comes from uncultured Dehalococcoidaceae bacterium, assembly GCA_964462865.1. GTDB lineage: Bacteria > Chloroflexota > Dehalococcoidia > Dehalococcoidales > RBG-16-60-22 > Fen-1077. Next base: position 6,307 of record CAYWZO010000035.1, read on the forward strand.
GGCTTCAAAAAAACCGGATAGCTCACCGCCCCAGTGCTGCTCAAACTTGACCAAACCGTTGGTACGCTGTTCAACCGCGGCAAAGAATGGATCATACACTTCTGCCCAGCTACCGCCGGCGGGGTCGTGGGTGCTGAAAACGATGGTAACGGGTTTAGCGGGTGTGGTGGTTGTTGCTTGTTGAGCCGGAGTGGTTGCTGTAGGAGTTTTGGTACCGCAGGCAGATATAAAAGCGGTTATCAGGAGTATCACCGCCAGGCTCAGAGCCAGGGTTACCAATAATGTTTTGTTAAATCGTTTTTCTTTCAATTAATCCTCCTTAAAACACTAATCGGGATTGGACTCAAGACAACAATTCCTTGTTCGCTTTTCCACCTCCTTACCTCTTATTCAACAAGAATAAGGAAAAAGTAAATTATATTTTATAATCTTGTGTTTATTTTATTTGTAGAATAAAAAATTTTCAACTTAAAATATGCGACTTAATATATAATAGTTTGAATGCAATGTCAATGCCAATGTTCTATATTTATCTAACTAGTTTCCACATCAACTATTACAAACACTGAAAGAATTTTTGTATAGCCTACTCCAAGAGATACTAGAGTATGTGTTATAATGGAAAAAGCAAATTTTACCGATAGCTATATATTCATGCTAGAAATGGTTTGACGGAGGATTTAAAGTAATGTCTAAAACAAAATATGGGAAATATATTGTTACGGAATATATACCAAAAAGCGCAACCCCCTGGGAGCCGAAATTCACGCCTGAAGAATTGATACCTTTACTCCATTTGGACAGCAGGGTTGTAAAAGGCGCTTTCTACGTTGAAAGCGCCTGGACGCTACCGCCATTTGCTAAAGAAACCCACGGTAAAACGCATAAACATGATTATGATGAGGTTCTAGCTTTTTTTGGTAGTAATCCTGAAAACCCTCACGATTTATATGGCGAAGCGGAAGTACGCTTGGGTAACGAAGTACATACTGTAACCAAGAGCTGTTTAATATTTGTCCCGAAAGGTGTTCCGCATGGTCCCATTAACTTTAAGAGAATAGACAGGCCGATATTTCATTTTTCCTGTGGAACAAGTAAAAAATATAACTAATAATATTAAAAAGCAGACTCGTACAAGAATTTTCTCTCTAAGAAATAGATTCCTTTTTCATTCTGACCTTACCTACGAAATTAGCAACACCTCTGATTAGAGCCCTGAAGTTTTTACAGGGTACCCTTTTAGGAAGCCCCTTTCAATGAACTATGTGGTCTTAACTCCGCCGGATGTCGGTCTCAGAGGTTCAATCCGGAAAGGACATCGCCAAGACCATCGATGGTCCATTTCCCCGGCCTTCTGATGAACAGGTGTGAAGAGTTCATGAGCTGAAACAGGGGAGCGTAGATGATGATATCACCGCCGGCGGCGTAGAAAAAGCGGTTGGTAATATTTCCGGCCTCATCTGTGGCCAGGTAAAGGACAATGGAGGCCACGTATGCCGGGTCGAGGGTCTCCGGATCCGGAATTCCCGGAATGCTCCTGGGGCCGGAGAAAAGCTTGGTATCGGCGCTGGGCAGGAGCGCGTTGGCGGTTATGCCGTACTGGTGTAATTCCATCGAAAGTGCCGAGGTGAAGCCCAGGATGCCGGCTTTTACCGTGGCGTAGGCCGCGTTCCCGCTGCCGCCGGCGGCCGCCACGGACGACATGTTGATAATCCGGCCGCTTTTTTGTTTTATCATGTAAGGGACAGCCGCCTTGCAGCAACTAAAATGTCCCTTCAGATGTACGAGGTTAAGTGAGTCCCACTCGCTCTCCTTCATATCAACGAACGACCGGTGCATAAAATTACCGGCGCAGTTCGCCAAAATATCAATTCTGCCGAAGTTATCGATAGCAGTCCTGACAATTTTTTGCCCACCCTCCATGGTGACGACGCTATCGTGATTGGCGACGGCGGTGCCGCCGGCTTTTATAATCTCCTGTACGACTAAATCAGCGATGTTTACCCCGTTCGCATTTTGGGCGATGTCGTTAACTACGGTCCTGGCGCCTTCCGCCGCCAGGGCCAGGGCTATCTCTCTGCCGATGCCACCGCTCCCTCCGCCGGTCACCACGGCTGCCTTTCCTATCAAGCTTCGGTCCATTTTCCCCTCCGATTTTTATTTACCGGTCCGGACTATAACTCCGTTGTGAGGCCAGGAATATTGGACCCGAAATGATGCGGGTGGTCGAGTAACTAAGGGCTATTTAATACTACCTGACATCACTTTTACAGGATTTTCATGTCCCAATTAGAAAATCTTGACCAGCCCCCAAGTAGGTTACCACCTACAGAGTTAAGGTTACCGGTATTTAAGCCTCTGGTGTGGTGGCCGGTGTCCCAGAGCGCTATGCGGTCGTACCTGATTATATTCCCTCCGCCACTGCTCTATCAAGACCGTAGCTTCCTCAAGCGTAGTAAAGGCTTCCCAGTTCAAGAGCTTATCTCTCATCCTGCCGTTAAATGATTCTACATACCCGTTTTCCCGGGGACTACCGCGTTCCATAAAGAGGGCTTTTACTCCCAGCCGGTTAAGCCATTTCCTCATGGCTCTGGCGGTTAGGGCTTGCGAGAGAGAAAAACATTGCAAATAACAGAACGAGATGGACCGTGGAAGAGAATGCTCAACTTGGGCAATATTGTCAGGATGGGTTATCATATAAAGAAATTTAAGATAGGATAAACCTACGTATAGATTCAATTGCTACGAGTGTCAGGAATAAACACCTCGGTGCTTCTCGTTTCTCTGGAAAGTCAATAAGTTGGGAATCCTCTGAACTCATATCCTCCCAAGAATTGTCTTCGAGAGGGGGATACAGGGAGTGAGGTTTACATAATCCCTCACCACCGATTTGACACACACGCTCCGTAACCGTTAAGATAGAATGTCGGTGTTTTTACTTTGATTTTCTGAAAGGAGTCCACGCATGGCTAAAGATAAGGAGAATATTGTCCTTTCCACGCTCTGGTCGGCCGGCTGCGGCTCGCACGGCGGCTGCGGCTGCGAGATATACGTCCGGGACGGCAAGGTCTCCCGGGTGGAAGGTGATAAAAACCATCCCTTCAACCAGGGCCGCCTCTGCGCCAAAGGCCTGGCCATTACCCAGTACATGTACCACCCCGACCGCGTGACCCATCCCCTGAAAAGGGTGGGGGAGCGGGGTGAAGGCAAGTGGCAGCAAATTACCTGGGACGAAGCCTACGATACGATAGAGAAAAGACTCAAAGATATCCGCTCCAAGTACGGCGCCGAGTCCGTCATTTTCTGCCAGGGCACGGGAAGGGACATCGGCGGGCCGATAACTTTTTTGATGTACGCCTACGGCTCCCCCAACTGGGTACAGGTCGGCCTGGCCGGCCACGCCTGCTACACGCCCCGGCTGGGCGCCATGTTCGCCACCCAGGGGCATTACAGCGTCGCGGACTGCTCCCAGTTCCTCGAAAAGCGCTATGATTCCCCCGAGTGGACGCCGCCCAAGTACATCATCCTCTGGGCGCAGAACCCCGCCGCCGGTTGCCATGACGGCTTCTATGGCCACTGGATTATCGACTGCATGAAGCGGGGCACCAAGCTCATCACTATCGATCCCCGCTACACCTGGTTTACCAGCCGCTCGGAAGTACATCTGCAGAACCGCCCCGGCACGGACGGCGCCATCGCCTTGGGCATGCTCAACGTCATCATTAACGAGGGCATCTACGATAAAGCGTTCGTCGATAAATGGTGCTACGGCTTCGACGAACTGAAAGAGCGCGTCCAGGAGTACCCGCCGGAGAAAGTCGAGCAGATTTCCTGGGTGCCGGCCGAGCTTCTCAAAAAGGCCGCCCGGCTCTACGCCAAGAACAAGCCTTCGGCCATACAGTGGGGCGAGCCGGTGGACGCCATGCCCGCCGGCAGCGTCGTCGCCCAGGCCATCAACCAGCTCTGGGCCATCACCGGCAATATCGATAACCCCGGCGGCAACGTTATCGCCCGCAACTCCCACGGCGTCACCACCTATCCCTTCTCCTCCGCCGAGCTCACCAAGCTCTACGGCGCCGAACTGGTCAAGAAGCTCAACGAAAAGCGCATCGGCGCCAACGACTATCCCATGATTAAAAACTTCCGCGGCTGGGTGCAGCCCGATGTCCTCATCGAGCAACTGGAAACGGGCAAGCCCTACCAGGTCAGGGGGGCCTGGATACAGACCTCCAACATCATCGGCGGGCAGGCCGCCGACCCCAGGCGGCACCTCAACGCCATGAAAAAACTCGAGTTCATCGTCTGCGTCGACCTTTTCCAGAACCCCACCACCATGGCCCTGGCGGACATCTTCCTCCCCGCCTGCACCATCTGTGAGAAGGAAAGCTTCCGCTCCTGGTGGCAACCGCTCGGCGTCAGCGTCAAGGCCATTCCTGAAATCGGCGAGGCCAGGTCCGACTGGGAAATCAACCTGGAGATGGCCAAACGGCTGGCCACCACCCCGGTTAAATTCAACACGGTCAGGGAGCTTATCGACGACCGCCTCAAGGACGGCAATACCAATTTTGAAAAGCTCAAGGCCAAAGGCTGCTGGGAGTTCCCGCCGGAGGGGCACTTCACCCGGCCTTACTACCGCTACGAGAAAGGCCTGCTGCGCGCTGACGGCCAGCCCGGCTTCGAGACGCCCACCGGCAAGGTGGAGCTTTACGCCAAGAAATACGAGGAATGGGGGCTCGACCCGCTGCCTTACTACGAGGAACCCAAGGAAGGCCCCGTATCCACACCAGACCTGTTCAAGAAATACCCGCTCATTCTCACCACCGGGCGCCGCTCGCCGGTGTTCTTCCACTCCGAGCACCGTATGGTGCCCTGGCTCCGCGAGATTGACCCCGACCCCATCGTGGAAATCAACGACAAAACGGCGGCCGACTTAGGCATCGCCAATGGCGAATGGGTCTATATTGAAAACCCGCGCGGCAGGGTAAAACTACGCGCCAAGGTCACGCCCACCGCCCACCCGCAGGTCGTTACGGCGCCCCACGGCTGGTGGCTGCCGGAGACGGACGGCAGAGCGCCGAACCTGTTCAGCACCTGGGACTACAACATCAACAACCTGACCTCGATGGGCAACCAAGCCAAGTCCGGCTTCGGCGGGACGGATTACCGTTCCAGTATCTGCCGCGTCGTGAAGATTAAAGACTGAAAGGAGCAGCCATGGCTCGCAACGGCTTACTGATACATTACGAATGGTGCACCGGGTGCTATGCCTGCGAGGTCGCCTGCAAGCAGGAGCACAACTTCAGCGATGGCATGGTCGGTATTAAGGTCCATGAACTGGTCACCAAGGGGCCGGATAAAGTCCATGTGGATTTCATCCCGGTGACTACACGGTTCTGCGACCTCTGTGCCGACCGGACTAAAAGCGGTGAGCCGCCGGCCTGCGTCAAGCACTGCCAGGCCGCCTGCATGATGTACGGTCCCGTGGCTACCCTGGCTAAAGCCATGGAAAAGCAACCGCGGTCGTCCATCTACGCACCGAAGTAAAAATAGAATGGAATGTCATTGCGAGCCATCCCGACAACAGTCGGGAGGCGTGGCAATCCCTAATTTAAATCAAGCGGATGATAGAGATTGCCACGTCGCCCTTCACTTCATGAAGGACTCCTCGCAATGACAGGATGAGCTAATACGTATGTTCAGCCGGGCTCTGATAGCCGGTGAACAGCGCCCGCGGCGCCTGCTGGATAATTTCTGCCACCGTCCACGGAGCTTCTCCGAATTTAGTCAGGTTCCTGGCTATCACCGGTTCCGAGTAGAGGCCGATGCCGTTGCCCCCCAGGGCGAATATTGACCCGCTGATTCCGGCAGCCTCGTCCGAGCAAAGGTAACAGATAAAGGGCGCGATGTAATCAGGGGTGGGGGAAACAAGTCCCGGGCCTACGCCCGGCCTCCGTCCGACCCAGGGAAAGTCTGCTGCGTCCGCGACCTCTGAATAAGTCCTCAATTCATAGTCCGCGCGTGTTTTGGCAAATGGTGAAAAGGCGTTGCTGGTGATGCCGTGTTCCCGCAGTTCGATGGCCACCGCTTTCGTCAGTCCCACCACTCCGGCGTTGGCGGCGCAGTACTCGGCGTGCTTGATGACATCGCCGAGGAAAGCCCGTGAGGTACAGTTGATAATGCGTCCCCATTTTTGCTTTATCATGTGGGGAACAGCGTGGCGGATGGTGTTGAAATAGCCCTTGGGCTTGGTGCGTGTCACCTTTTCCCAGAGCTCCTCCGTCATCTTTTCAATCGGGCTAAAGCCGAAAGCTCCGGCGACATTCACCAGGATGTCTATCTTGCCGAAGCTATTGGCCGCGGTGTTGATAAGCTCTCCGGCCACCTTAAAGTCCGCGATATCGCCGAAGAACGGTACAGCCTCACCTCCCGTCTTTCTAATGGCCTGCGCGGTGGTTTCGGCGTCGCCGTTGATGGCCGCTGTCTCCCGGTCGAACCAGTCCTTCTTCTTTTTATCCAGCTTGCTGTACTGGCTTTCGGATATCATCTGCCGGCCCGTCGAGCCGGGTTTGCGGTTGTTGGTGACCACCTTCGCCCCCTCCGCCGCCAGACCGATAGCGATAGCCCTCCCGATTCCCTGGCCGGAGCCGGTGACCACGGCGACTTTACCCTTCAGTAAATTACCCATCTTTCCTTCCGTCTTTATCTTTAAATTTTCAATTCACCGTTGAGAACAGCGATAATCTCCTTGCCGTATTTGTTGGCCCTTTTCTCCCCGAAGTTTTTAATGGCGTTCAGGTCACGGAGCGTGGCCGGGCGCAGCCTGATAATCTCCTTGAGCGTCGAGTTGTGGGCGATGATATAAGGAGCGATGTTTTCCTCGTTGGACCTGCGCGTCCTCCAGGCGGAAAGCGCGTGGTAAAGTGCCTGTTCGGTGCTGTTCAACTCCGGTTCTTTCGCCCGTTTGTCGTGCGCTTTTTCAATCTCTGCTTCCTCCCCAGGCAGTCCTTCAAGCTTAAAAGCAGCGAGCTTTGTCTCCAGCGCTTTCTGCTGCACTGCCAGGGTAAGGTCGCTGCGTGTCCTTTCCAGCACGCCGCGCACCATGTCGGTGGTACGGCGCAGGCCGCCGGTGATGGCGTCCGGGAAGTCCATAGTAACCAGCACGCTGTAAATATCATCCATCGCCGAGAGTAGCTCCTCGCCGCGGGAGAGGTCTCCCTGGCGCAGGGCGTCGAGCAAGTAGCGCCGTATTTCGCCAACCGCTTCGCCCAGGCCGTTGAGATAAGCGGCGGTATCGACGCCCAGTGCCGCGGGTGAAGGCAGCGGCTGGCCTGTAACCAGGGCCAGGGTGATGTTGGCCTCGGCGAGTTCTTTCTGGGCATCCCGGACAGCCCCGGTGCTGGCCAGTTCGTTGAAAGATTCAACGGCCTTCCCGGCACGGGCCAGGTTATCACGGGCGGAATTCAGCAGTTCGCCGGCCAGTTCATAGTCCTGCCGGTGAATGGCGCGAATGGCGTTGCCGCTGCACCGGATGACTTCACGGCAGAGTGGCAGCATCTTTTCTCTGGCGGCGTCTCTGGCGGACAGGTCCTGGCGTGCCTGATTGGCGATGGAATCCAGATTATTCACCATATGCTCCTCCGATAATGTCCGCAAGTTGCCGGGTCGCCTTTTCAATATCCTCGGCACCCATCACGGCACTGATAATCGCCGCGGCATCAGCCCCGGCCCGTATGACTTCTTTCACATTGTCTATATTGATACCGCCGATGGCCACCAGCGGCAACTCCACCGTTTTCTTTATTTCCTTGATAATCTTTGTGCCTGTAACTCCGGCGGCGTCCTTGGTGGCGGTGGGGAAAATAGCACCGACGCCCAGGTAATCGGCGCCTCCGGCCCTGGCTTTTCTGGCTTCAGTCAGAGTACGGGCTGAAACGCCGAGTATCTTGTCCACGGGCAGCAGGCGGCGGGCTACAGCAACCGGGAGGTCGTCCTGGCCAACGTGCAGGCCGTCGGCATCGGATGCCAGGGCCACTTCCAGACTGTCGTTAACGATGAGTAGAATGTTGTGTTCCATGCATATTTTCTTTAGCTCGATGGCAGAGTTAAGGAAGTCCCTGACACCTAGCTCTTTAGCCCGCAGCTGTATGGTTGTCGCCCCGCCCCGGATGACACGGGCGACGATATCCGTCAGTCTCCGTCCCTTCAAGAAGGCGATATCAATAATAACATAAAGCCCGGACAGGCGCTGGAGCTTGTCCCGGCGAAGCACCCTGTCCAGCAGGCCTTTTTCGATGGTATATAGCTCAAAGCGCGCCTGTTTGTAAGAGTTCGTCTCCAGGGCCAGGCCTGGGTCTCTGGCCATCTCTTCCATGACCCGCAGCGATTCCTGTACCCGCCGGGCGTTGGCGGCAATCACCCCGGCGGCGTCCCGTGCTTTTGCTTCGCCCGGCACCTCCATGTCCGCCCCGATGTCCCCCGCGGCGTCCCTGCCCCGGATAAGCTGTATTCGAAGTCCCGGGTCAAGGCGCACCAGCCGGTGACGGAGGTTTTTCAGTCGCTGGGTCAAAGCGGTATCGTTCAGGGAAAACCGGGCATACTCTTCGAGCACGCGCAGCCCCTCGCCGATGCGGTTCAGGCTGGCATCGATAATGCGTAAAATATCGCGGGACGGTAGTATCATTTTATTCCCTGTCGCCGACGGCGTTTTCGATGAGCTCGATGCGTGAGACGCGCCCACGGCTGTCCATCTGTATGGCTACGACGTCAATGCGCCACGAATCGGGCAGGTCGCGGTGGCTCTGCCAGTAATAAGCGGCGACTGTCCTCAACTTTTCCATTTTCACCGGCGTGATTGATTCCTCCGGGCCACCGAAGCGCCGGCTCCGCTTGGTCCGGACCTCGACAAAGACCAGGGTGTCCTCCTGCTGCGTGACGATATCGACCTCACCGCCGGGGCAGCGGAAGTTTTTCTCGATGATACGGTAACCGTTATGGGCCAGGAATTCGCAGGCGAGGTTTTCGCCCAGGATACCGGTCTCACGTCGCTTCATCATATTGTTGCCGCAATCCCTTGTATTATATCACTTACCGGCCGGAAAGACCGGCGGTGCAGGGGACAGGGCCCCAGACGGCGCAGGCAGGCGATATGCTCCCTCGTGCCGTAGCCTTTATGCACGGCGAAGTTATAGCCCGGGTACTCCCCATCCATCGCCGTCACCAGGCGGTCGCGGGTAACTTTCGCTATAATCGAGGCACAGGCGATGGAAAAACACCGGCTGTCACCGTTGATGAGGCCTTTTTGAGGTAACAACAACTCATGGAGATGAATGTAGTCGACAAGGAGGAAATGGGGCTGGGGCGAGAGCTGTTGGACGGCGGATACCATCGCCAGGCACGTCGCGCGGGCGATGCCTATGGAATCGATAATGTCATTCGGAGTCAGGCCGGTGGCCGCGGCAACCGCCGCTTCCATGATATACGGGTAAAGGTATTCGCGTATCTCCGGCGCCAGTTGCTTACTGTCCCGGACCCGGCTCTTCCAGCGGGACTTGAGGTTGTCCGGCAGGATGACGGCGGCGGCCACGACCGGTCCCATCAGGGCGCCCCTCCCCACCTCGTCCACCCCGGCGATGAGTCGGTAGCCTTCGGCGCGGAGGGCCTTCTCCTCGGACAGAGAGGGCTTGAGACGGGTTATGATTTACCTCACCCCCTTAGTCCCCCTCTCCTTACGAGGCAGTATGAAGGAGAGGGGGAAGTATAAAAAAGAGGGGTCTGCACCCCTCTTAGAGGCCCCGTTTTCTGGGGAGCAGCTTGCTTATCCTTTCCCAGATAATCCCGGTAACAATATCTTTCTTCTGCGTGCCGTCAACCACCAGCCAGCGTTCGGGGGCCTCTGCCGCCAGTTTCCGGTAACCCTCCCGGACGCGCTGATGGAAATCGATTTTCTCCTGATGGAAGCGGTCGGGTGTGGTGTCCTTTTTACGGGCCAGCCCGCCCGTGACCGGGACATCCAGCCATACCGTTAAATCGGGCACCAATCCCTGCGTGGCTATACGGTTGACCGCGGTTACTTCGCCCAGGTCCAGCCCGCGCCCGTAACCCTGGTACGCAGTCGTTGAGTCGGCAAAGCGGTCGCAGATAACTATCTTGCCTTCCGCCAGCGCCGGTCTAATAACATCGGTTACCAGCTGGGTGCGGGAGGCATTAAATAACATAAGTTCGGCCAGAGGTGATATATTAATATCGCGGGACCACTTGAGCAGGCGCGTGATTTTCTTCCCGAGCGCGGTGATGCCCGGCTCATGGATTAACAGCGCCGGGATGGCGAGCTTTTGCAGCCTTTGGTAAAGCCGGCGCGATTGCGTGCTCTTGCCGCACCCCTCCACCCCTTCGAAGGTGATGAATAATGGCGTCATCGGCTTCCTGTCCTGAAATTGTTTACCGGATGTTTTCTTTATATATCCTCACGCGGCGGCCCGGCTCTTTACCGTAGCTGCGGGAGGTGAGTTCGCTGCGTTGGGCGATGAGGTGCTGGAGCCGCCGTACGTAAGAACTTTGCGGTGACAGCTCGACGGTCTCTCCTTCTTCTTTGACCTGGGAGACGGCCTCCTCTGCTTCCTGGAGGGCCGTCTTGAAATGTTCCGACGGGTTTTCTTGTCGCAGGGAGTAAAGGTTGCTCAACATCTGCCGTATCTGGGGCGGGGTATTGCCCCGGAGGACATAGATGGGCAGGCGGGCGGCCTCCGCGTCCCTGACCTTCTGTGGCCGCCGCCGGTAATAGTTCTTGGAGGTCACGAACATGGTGGCCTCGTAAAGGTTTTCGACGATATCCAGATTCAAATTCAGCTCGCGGCCAACCTGTACCAGCCGGGAGCGGTTCACCCCGAAGAGGTATAGCCTCGGTGTTTTGTCCTGGCGGCCGCCCTTCTTCTCTTTGATGGACTTGACCTTTTCCGGCCCCATTTTCTCTACCCGGACCTCGCCCTGGTCATCGAGCCAGCGTATTTCGGTAGCCGGTGGGGCAGTGCGCAGAAGAGTGTCCACCGCTTCGCCAACATCCGGGTGGATGGCGACCCTGTCCCGCTCCTGTATTTCGACGACGATATCGAAGGTAGGCGGGGACTTACGTTCCAGGATGGATTTCTGCGTGCCGCGGCGGCGGGCCTCTTCATCGCCCAGTGTCACTGACTGTATCCCGCCGATGAGGTCAGCCAGGGTGGGGTTCATCATCAGGTTTTCCAGGGTGTTGCCGTGGGCCGTGCCGACGAGCTGGACACCGCGCTCGGCTATCGTCCGGGCGGCCATGGCTTCCAGTTCGGTACCGATTTCATCGATGACAATGACCTCCGGCATGTGGTTTTCCACGGCCTCAATCATCACGGCGTGCTGCAGGCTGGGCGTGGCCACCTGCATCCGGCGGGCGTGGCCGATGGCGGGGTGGGGGATGTCGCCGTCGCCGGCGATTTCGTTGGACGTATCGACGATGATGACCCGTTTCCGCAGGTCGTCGGCCAGCACGCGGGCCACTTCCCGCAGCATGGTCGTCTTGCCCA
>CAYWZO010000036.1:0-17271 GCA_964462865.1 uncultured Dehalococcoidaceae bacterium
TGCCCCACCTGTGGCCGCGCCGAGGCCGACGTGGTAAAATTGGCGCAAGAAGTCGAAAAGAGACTGGCTAAAATAGACAGGCCGATTAAAGTGGCCGTGATGGGCTGCGTGGTCAACGGCCCCGGCGAGGCCAGGGACGCCGACGTGGGCATCGCCTGCGGCAAGGGCAAGGGCGTTATCTTTAAGAAGGGGGAAAAGGTGGCGGTGGTGGCGGAAAAGGACTTCCTTACCGCCCTGATGCGAGAGGTGGAGGGGGTATAGAAGATTTAAAGAATAAAAGTGGTCATATGGAAGTTGATGTAAAAAAAATACTTGAGCAGTTTGTAGATTATCTTCAACCAATTTTAACTCCGTATGAAGTACCTATATATCTTTATTTGTTTCGTAATTCATTTTTAAAAAATGAAACTGCTGAGCTTAGAGTTGGTAAAAGAACGATTGCATCAGAATTCGGTAGAGGAAATAGAGGAGACAGTGCAAGTTATGCTCAAGTATCAGAGATTTTACAAAGACTTGAGCAAAAAGGATGCATTAAAATTGGCGATACGGATAGGTTTGGTACTATTTATACAGTCATTCTTCCGGCAGATGTTCCTTTTGTAGCTGAACTGATGGCTGACATAGAAGCTGATGAAATGCTCTCGAAGGTTGAAAATGACTATTTTACAGATCTCGATAAAAGGCATGAAATATTTGAGAGGGATGAATGGGTTTGTCAATATTGTGGAGAAGTGGTTAATCAAAAAAACGCTACGTTAGACCACTTTATTCCAAAAAGCAGAGGTGGAGACAATAGTAAAGATAATCTAAAGACTTGCTGCCTATTGTGTAATGGTATAAAGTCTGGGAAAACTTACGAGGAAGCAGCACCGTTTTTATTAAAAAGCATTAAGGAACGAAGAGCAAGGTCTGTCAAATAAGATAGAACAGGGCGTTTAAGAGGGGCGCAGTAAAAATCCTCCTTTGTCCCCCTTTACGAAAGGGGAACAAACGTAATAGCTGAAAATAATGATTTAGAGGATAATGTCATCGTCTCCCTTTCCTAAAGGGAGACGAGAGAAGGATTTTGTGATTCCGTACAACAAGAATCTGAAGGAATTATCAAAGAGCCTAAGAAACAAGCAAACAGAAGCCGAGCAGTGCTTGTGGACCAGACTTAGGTTGAAACACCTGGGTTATGTGTTTTACCGTCAAAAACCTATTGGAGATTATATAGTTGATTTCTATTGTCCGAGGGCTCGGCTTATAGTTGAAGTTGACGGCGGTCAGCATTTTACGGTGGAAACTGCCGGCAATGACCGGCTTCGAGACGAATATATGCGTAGCCTCGGCCTGACGGTATTGAGGTTTTCAAATTCCGAGGTATTGAAAAATACCGATAGAGTTGTGGGTAAAATATATAAGCTTTTAGGCAAAATCCCCCTTAATCCCCCTTTACGAAAGGGGGACAAACGCTATAATAAAAAATAATAATTATAGGGTAAAATGACATCGTCTCCCTTTCCTAAAGGGAGATGAGAGAAGGATTTTTACAAGGAGTTTGTATGAAAAATAGAATATTTATTTCTGTCATAGCATTAGCAGTCTTATTCTCCCTCTTCCTCTCCGCCTGCCAGACAGGCAGTAGCGGCGGCATCCCCCAGGCGCAGTATGACCAGGTCGCCGCCCAGCTGGCGGACGCTCAATCCAAACTCTCCCAGGTGCAGAGCGACCTCGCCAAAGCGCAGGCGGACAAATCCGCCGTGGATAATGACCTGATAAACGCTAAAGCCACGGTTAAAGACTTGCAGAACCAGGTCAATGCACTGAAAGACCAGGCCACCCTGACCGGCGCCACCCCCGCCGAGACGGCGGAAAAAATCGTCAGGTACTACCACGAGACGCATGTCTACAGCACCTACGACTATTTTATCTGCGGGGACATGGCCTCCGAGGTCTGGAACATGCTCAAAGCCCAGAACATCAGCGCCGTCATCGTCGTGGGGGATGCCCACAACCTCATCAGTGATATCCTCGATAGCAACCACGCCTGGGTGCTGGCCACCGTCGGCCCCGGGGAGGTCCTGGCGCTGGAGACCACCGCCGGACGCGTTGTCAGGAAAAGCGAGAACCCCTATTACTATGTCGGGTGGACGTTCAACAGCCCCGCTGACCTCAAGGCTAACAACGATATGAGAAAAGAATATAATACTCGGGTAGCGGTTCGTAATAATATCGCCGCTGAAGACAGGAGTGTGATTGAGCAGTATAATAAATCGCCTTCGGATAAACTGGAGGCGGTCCACAATGAGCTGGTCAAGTTGATCCAGGCTCAAGAAACGGAGCTAAATAATATCAAGGCTAAAATTGCACAACTGGCCACGCAGCTATACTAGAACGAAGAGGAGAGAAGCGTGCGTATATCGAAACTTTTCGGGAAGACCCTTAGAGAGGTGCCCGCCGAGGCGGACACGGTCAGTCACCGGCTGCTGTTGAGGGCGGGGATGGTCAACCAGCTGGCGGCCGGGATATATTCCTACCTGCCGCTGGGCTGGAGGGTGCTGCGGAAAATCGAGAACATCGTCCGCGAGGAGATGGACAGGGCCGGCGGACAGGAAGTGAACCTGCCGGTGCTCCAGCCCGCGGAGCTGTGGCAGCAGAGCGGGCGCGCCCAGTCCATGGGCGATGTGCTCTTCAACCTGGCCGACCGGCGGGACCGCCCGCTGACCCTGGGGCCTACCCATGAAGAGGTAATCACCCAGCTGGCCGGCCGCTATGTCCAGAGCTATCGCGACCTGCCCCTGCTCCTCTACCAGATTCAGGTCAAGTTCCGTGACGAACCCCGCCCGCGGGGCGGCCTCATCCGGGCGCGCGAGTTCATCATGAAAGACCTCTACAGCTTCGATATCGATGAAGCCGGTCTGGACATCAGCTATGATAAAATGGTCGAAGCCTACCGGAATGTTTACGAACGCTGCGGCCTGCCCACCATGCTGGTCGAAGCGGACAGCGGCGCTATCGGCGGCAAGGACTCCCGCGAGTTCATGGTGGTGGCGGAGAGCGGCGAGGACGAGATTATTTACTGCCCCGGCTGCAGGTACGCCGCCAACACTGAAAAGGCGGTCAGCGTTAAAGAATATATGGCTAACGGGCGGCCGCTGCCCATCGAGGAAGTGGCCACGCCGGGCATGGCCACCATCGAGGAGGTGGCCGGTTTTTTGAAAATACCTCACAGCCATACCCTTAAAGCGGTCTTTTACATCGCCGATGGTAAGCTGGTGTTCGTGGTCATCCGGGGCGACCTCGCCGTCAACGAGGTCAAGCTCAAGAACCAGCTCCATTGCCTCGACCTGCGCCTGGCCACCGAAGCCGAGGTCACCGAGGCCGGCATTGTCGCCGGGGCCGCTTCGCCCGTCGGCCTGACGGGTTTTAGGGTCGTCGCCGATGACTCGGTTCCCGAGGCCACCAACCTGGTCGCCGGCGGCAACAAGCCGGATACGCACATCAGAAACGTGAACTACCCGCGGGACTTCGAGGCTGATATCGTGGCGGATATCGCCACCGCCCGCGCCGGGGATAAATGCCAGCAGTGCGGCGGGACGCTTGTCTCGACGCACGGCATCGAGGTAGGGCATATTTTTAAACTGCTGACCCAGTACAGCGATAAATTCAACGCGCTTTACACGGATGAGAAAGGCGAATCCCGCACGACCATCATGGGCTGCTATGGCCTGGGCATCAGCCGGTTGATGGCCGCGGCCATCGAGCAGAACCACGACGACAAGGGCATTATCTGGCCGGTGACGATAGCCCCGTACCATGTTTACCTCTGCCCGCTTTACCGGGCGGGCTCTCAAGTAGCCGAAACGGTGGAGAAGCTGTATACCGATTTCCAGGCGGCGGGGCTGGAGGTGCTCTACGACGACCGGGAGGAATCGCCCGGCGTCAAGTTCAACGACGCCGACCTGCTGGGCATACCCTTCCGCGTGACCGTCAGCCCGCGGACGCTGGAGAAGGACGGCGTGGAGTTCAAGAAGCGCTCCGAGAAGCAGGCGGAGATAGTGCCGCTTTCCGAAATCACGGGGAAGCTGAAAGAGCTTATTAAGATTTAGCCGTGTCCTCAATTATCGAAGTTAAGAACCTCCGCAAGACCTACGGCAAGACGATTGCCGTGGAAGATATCTCATTTGAGGTGGCCGAGGGGGAAATCTTCGGCCTGCTCGGCCCCAACGGCGCCGGTAAGACCACCGCGGTCGAGTGCCTCCAGGGTTTAAGGAATCCGGATTCGGGCGAAATACGTGTGCTCGGGCTGGACCCGCGCCGCGAGGCCCAGGTAGTGCGACGGCGTATTGGTTCCCAGCTCCAGGAATCGGCCCTGCCGGACCGGATTAAAGTCTGGGAAGCCCTCGACCTGTTTGCCTCGGTCACTCCAGAAGCCCTGGACTGGCGCGTGCTTTTAGAGCAGTGGGGGCTGGCCGAGAAGCGCCGGGCCAGCTTCGGTAGCCTGTCCGGCGGGCAGAGGCAGCGTCTCTTTATCGCCCTGGCGCTGGTCAATAATCCCGCCGTGGTCTTCCTCGATGAAATGACCACCGGCCTCGACCCCGCCGCCCGCCGCGTCGCCTGGGAGCTTATCCGGGCGGTGCGTGAAAGGGGCACCACTGTGGTACTGGTGACCCATTTCATGGACGAGGCGGAAAACCTCTGTGACCGCCTCGCCATCGTCGACCGCGGCAAAATCGTCGCGACCGATACGCCCCAGGGCCTGATTACACAAAACACCAGCGAGGTGCGGGTCATTTTTACCACAGAGCAGACCGGCCTGACCTGGCTGGAGAAAATACCGGGTGTCAAAAAGGTAACGGCGCAGGGCCAGCGGGTCGAGGTGGAGGGCGGCGGCCCCTTACTGGCGCTGGTGGCGGCGGCGCTGGTCGAGCATGGCATCGTCCCGTCCGACCTTCGCGTGGAGCAGCCGACGCTCGAAGACGTTTTCCTGAAGCTGACCGGTCACGCCGCCGGGGATTGAGTTTCATATGATGCGCACACTGGTTAAACTGACCTGGGTGGAAATCAAGCTCTTTATCCGCGAGCCGATAACGGTCATTTTCACGCTCGCCCTGCCGGTGATTTTCCTGTTCGTCATGGGCGGGGTCTTCGGCAACACCCCGGACACCGGCGATAGCGGCATGGTCGTCTTCAGAGGCGTCGGGCCGCTGGATTATTATATCCCGGCCTATTTCGCCTTGGTGATGATGGCCATAGGCACGGTCGCTTTGCCGGTGCACCTCACCGGCTATCGCGAGCGGGGTATCCTGCGCCGCCTGCGCGCCTCGTCCATATCTATCTGGTCGGTGCTGGGCTCCCAGATTATCGTCAGCTTTATTATTGCCGTTGTCGGCAGTTTGCTGATTTTGGTATTGGGCTTGCTGGTCTATGAGCCGCATCTTCCGCAGTCGCCAGAATTGCTCATACCTGCGTTCTTGCTCGGTCTGTTGTGTTTTACCGCCCTGGGATTTTTCCTTGGTGCCGTCCTCCCTTCGACGCGGGCGGCCCAGGGAATTGGACTGATACTCTTTTTCGTGATGATGATACTGGGAGGGGCGGGGCCGCCGCCGGAAGTCCTGACCGGCGCCATGGATACCGTGGGTAAAATTACGCCCCTGCGTCACGTAATCTTGATGCTGCAGGACCCCTCGCTTGGTTTCGGGTGGAACCAGAATGCCTCGCTCATCGTGGCCGGGGTTGCCGTGGTGCTTACCAGCCTGGCAGCGCGGTTCTTCCGGTGGGAATAGTAAGACCTTACGCTCGCAGCGTTGCGCCCAGTTCCTGGTTCAGGCGTTTCAGGAGCTGCTCCTGTACCCGGTTGACCTCTTCGTCCGTGAGAGTGTGCTTATCGGACTGATAAACGAGACGGTAGGCGAGAGATTTTTTACCTTCCGCCACCTGCTTGCCGGAGTAGACGTCGAAGAGTCTTACCTCGCTAACCAACGAAAATACTTTGATGATATCCAGAATTTGCCGGTGGCTGATGCCGGCGTCGACGACCAGCGCGATATCGCGAATGATGGCAGGGAACCGCGGCACCGTCCGGTACATTTCATGAACCTTAGCGCAGGGCAGCAGCGCCGTCACGTCTATTTCGAACAGGCCGACCGTTTCTTCTATTTCAAAAGCGGCCGCTACCTTCGGGTGCAGCTCGCCTATGACGCCCAGCTTAAGTTCCCTGGTGTCCTCGTTAACGACTATCGCGGCCTGGCGGGTAGGATGCAGGCCAGCGTCATCGCTTTTTTCAAAGCCGACGGCTGTCCCGAGGTGTTCGGCCAGGCTTTCGATAAGTCCCTTGACGTCCCAGAAGTCAAACTGTCCGCCGTCGCCCTGCCATGACCTCTCCACCCGGGGGCCGCTCATCAGACCGCACAGGATATCCGGCTCTTCAGGCAGGTCCTTTTTCCCGGGCAGGTATATCTTGCCGAGTTCGAACAGCCTGATGCCGCCGTCCTCATGGCGTCGGTTGGCGGCGAGCGTGGCCAGCAGGTTAGCGCGGAGAGTGGGGCGCAGGTATTCCTGGTCGGCGGTCATAGGATTGGCGACGCGTCCTGGTAGCGGCTCCGGCGGGCGCCGCTCCGGTGTCAAATTGCTTAACAGCTCCAGACTTGTAAGCGTGTAGGTCATTATCTCCTGGAAGCCGTAGCCGGTCAGCGACTGCCTTATCCTTTTTCTAAGGCCGAGTATGGGATCCGGGTCCTGCCGGGGTATGGCCTCGGCCAGCAGGGTAAGGGGGATTTTTTCATAGCCGATGATGCGCGCCACCTCTTCGATGAGGTCAACATCGTCCTTGATATCGCTACGCCAGTACGGGGCGGTGACGCTGACCTGTTCGCCGTTGGTCTGGCACTCGAAGCCAATTGAATTTAGTGTGTTGACAATCTGTTCCAGAGAGCATTCGATTCCGACGATACGCTTGAACTCGCCGGGGGTGAGTGCGGTAGGTTCCGGTTCTTTCTTGCCTGGAAAGACATCGATGATGCCTTTGGCTACCTTACCGCCGCCTAGTTCGGCGATGAGCTGGGTGGCGTGCCGCAGGGCGGGTATGGTCATACCGGCGCTGATACCGCGCTCGAACCGCATTGATGCCTCGCTGATGAGGCCGAGATGGTGGCTGGTATAATGGATGCTGGTGGCCTTGAAGCTGGCTGCTTCGAGAAGGATTGCGGTCGTGCTCTCGGTGACCTCGCTGTTGAGGCCGCCCATGACGCCGGCCACGGCCACGCTGCGTGCGCCGTCGGCAATAACGAGCATGTCGCCGCTTAGCTGGCGTTCGTTGCCGTCCAGGGTGAAGAGGTTCTCGCCGTCTCTGGCCCGGCGCACGATGATTTGCTTCTTTTGCAGCTTTTCGTAGTCGAAAGAGTGCAGGGGCTGGCCGTATTCAAGCATGATGTAGTTGGTGATATCCACGATGTTGTTGATGGGGCGCTGGCCGGCGGCGGTGAGGCGCTCCTGCAGCCAGGCCGGCGATTCCTGGATTTTTACGCCGGTAATGAGGCTGGCGCAGTACCGTGGACACAGGTCGGCATCGATGATTTCTATGGATACCTGTTTGTCTATCGGGTCGCCCGGTTCTTCGTATTTTATCCCGGGGATGTGCATTGGCTGCCCGGTCAGGGCGGCGACCTCGCGGGCGATACCGATAACCGAGAGGCAGTCCGGCCGGTTGGCGGTAATGTCGATGTCCAGGACGGTGTCGCCGAGGTACGAGGACAGCGGCTGGCCTACCGGCGCTTCCGGGGAAAGGACCAGGATGCCCGTGTGATTTTCCGAGATGCCGAGCTCCTTTTCCGAGCAAATCATGCCTTTTGACTCCACGCCGCGTATCTTGGCGGGTTTTAGCTCCTCCACCTGGCCGTTATAGGGATTGGTCAGGCGGGCGCCGACGCGGGCGAAGGCGATTTTGTCGCCGATGTTCAGGTTAGGGGCGCCGCAGACCACCGTCTCCGTCCCCGCGCCCGTGTCCACCGTGGCCAGGCGGAGGCGGTCGGCGTTGGGGTGGGGGTTGACCGCCGTTATCTGCCCGATGGTGATGTTGTCCCAGCTGCCTCCGGCGGTGATGATTTCCGCCACCTCGAACCCGGCCATGGTGAGCTTTTGGGCCAGCTCCGCCGGGGGCAGGGTAACGTCCACGTAGTCTTTGAGCCAGTTTAACGGTACTTTCATTTTATTTTCCTTGTCATTGCGAGGAGCCCTTCATAATGTGAAGGGCGGCGTGGCAATCTCTATCATTGTTTAAATCGGACTAGGGGATTGCCACGCCCCGATTGCATCGGGGCTCGCAATGACAGTATTATTATTTCTCCTTTAGAACTGCCTTAGAAACCTTAAATCGTTATTGTAGAAAAGCCTCATGTCATCGATGCCGTAGCGCAGCATGGGCAGCCTTTCGATACCCATGCCGAAGGCAAAGCTGCTGTAGGCCGCGGGGTCGATGCCGCCGCGCCACAGGACGTCCGGGTGGGTCATGCCCGCCCCCAGTATCTCCAGCCAGCCGGAGTTGCCGCACACGCGGCAGCCCTGACCACGGCAGGCGATGCAGTCGATGGCCATTTCCACGCCGGGCTCGACAAAGGGGAAGAAATCGACGCGGAAGCGCAACTTCCTGTCGGCGCCGAAGTAGCGGCGGGCGAACTCGTACAGCGTCCCCTTGAGGTCAGCCATGCTAATGCCTTTGTCCACGGCGATGCCATCAATATGATGGAAAATATTGAGATGGGTGGCATCGGTCGCCTCGTAGCGGTAGCACTTGCCAATCTCAACAGCTCTTATCGGCGGCTTCAGTCTCTCCAGAGTGCGCGCGGTAATGGCGGTGGTGTGAGTGCGCAGCAGTTGTTTCCCTTTTTCACCGGGCGGGGCGTCAATCCAGAAAGAGGACATATTATCACGGGCGGGGTGTTCGGCCGGTATATTCAATGCCTCGAAGTTGTAATAGTCCCACTCCACATCCGGTCCTCCCAGGACCTGAAAACCCATGGAAATAAATATCTCGGACACCTCGTCAATCGTCTGGGTGATGGGGTGCAGGCGGCCGACGGGATAAGGCCGGCCCGGCTGGCTGATATCGAAGGACTCGCCTTTGGCCGCCCTGGCAATCTCGGTGTCGCGGAGGGCCTGCCCTTTCTGCGCGACGCTGTCTTCCAGGAACGTTTTCAGCTTGTTGGCGGCGGCGCCGATGGCCTTCTTTTCATCAATCGATAGCGTGCCCAGGCTGCGGAGAATCTGCGTCAGGGGACTTTTCTTGCCCAGGTAATGGACGCGCCAGGCCTCCATGTCCTTGACGCTGGTGATGCTTTCCAGCTGCTGCAGGGCTTCCTTTTTAATTTCTTCTATTTTTTCCAGCATTTTCACGCCTGTTAAAAATATCCCCTTCCTTTAAAGAAGGGAAGGGGAATAAATACAACGGGTTATTGGTTGGGGTTGTCCTTTATTCCTGGCCTTTCCCTCCTGCGAGGGTGACCAGGTTGGTAAAGCTTTCCGGCTCCCTGACGGCCATATCGGCCAGCATTTTACGGTTAATGGCAACGCCCGCCTTTTTCAACCCGTCCATGAACCGGCCGTAGGTAATGCCCCGGGCGCGGCAGGCGGCATTAACGCGCAGAATCCAGAGGCGGCGCATATCGCCTTTCCGTTCACGCCGGTGGATGTAGGCATAATTGAGTGAGTGTATCATGGATTCGGTGGCGCGCCGGATGAGGCGGTGCTTGGTGCCCCGGTGCCCCCTGGTCATGGCCAGTATTTTCTTATGTCTATGGTGTGAGGTTACGCCTCTTTTTACTCTGGGCAAGGGAAGGTTCCTCCTGTCTATTTAACCCCGTAAGGTATCAGCCGGGAGACGCGCTGGCGGTCGGCGGGGTTTAATGGAATCATCTCATCAAGCTGGCCGCGCACCCGCTTGGCTTTCTTGGTGCGCAGGTGGCTCTTGGGCCCCTTGGTACGCATTATTTTACCGCTGCCGGTAACCTTGAAGCGGCTTTTGGCTCCTTTATGGGTCTTAAGCTTTGGCATTTTCGGGTTCCTTTTCTTCCACTTTTGCTTTAGGTTTGGTGCTGGCCGGGGCCATGATAATATCCATCCTTCTCCCCTCCATCACCGGCTGCCTTTCCAGTGTGGCCACATCGCTTAAGGTTTCGGCCATCCGCTGCAGCACTTTCCAGCCCAGTTCGGGGTGCGTGATTTCACGTCCCCGGAACATCAACGTCACTTTTACCTTGGCCCCGTCCTCCAGCAGCTTCTTGGCGGTCCTGGCTTTGGCATTAAAATCATGAACACCTATCTTGGGACGCAGGCGGATTTCTCTCTGTATCAGTACCCTCTGGCTTCTTCTGGCCTGCTGCTCTTTCTTTTGCTGCTCGTATTTGAACTTACCGTAATCGAGGAGCCTGCAGACGGGAGGTACCGATGTCGGCGCTACTTCAACGAGGTCGAGGTTGGCTTTTTTAGCCAGTTCGCGTGCCTGGGTGACGGGCATAATGCCAAGCTGTTCACCTTTATCACCCACCAGGCGAACCTCTTTGGCGTATATCCGTTCGTTAACACGAAGTTGCTTAATTATGGTGCCTATTTACCTCCTGACGAGCCAAGGTATCCTACGAACAAAAACTATACCACATTCCAGTGTAAAAAATCAACCCCTGCGGCAAGCCAGGGGTAATCCGGGAGAGTGCGGACCAACGGCGCGCCCTATTTTTCCGTGAAGACGCCCTTGATAATCCTGCTGTAGCGCTGGTAGAGATAGGCGCTGACCAGCAGCAGCAGGCCCAGCCCGACGAAGGCTCCAATACGATAGCTCGTCTCCAGCTTGAATACATCATAAACGAATACTTTGACGATGGGTATGGCCAGCAGGGCCAGTGCACCGATGCGCACGGCGCGCCAGTGTTTCCAGATGCCAACGACCAGCCCGGCCACGGCGTAGAGCGCCCAGACGGCTGTCAGTGAGAGGTTCTGGGCATTCCTTAAACCTTCCCGGGCCGCTACCGTGGCTGTCCTCAAGGCGCTCGAGAACGATTGCCAGACCTCGAAGCTCAAAATCCAGACCGTGAAAAAATTGGCGAACACGAGCAGGGTGGACGCGGGTATGTACCACTCCGGGAAGCTCTCCCTGTTTTTCCAGAGAATATACACGGCAAGATACGTGGCTGCGATGCCGATGACAAAGGCCAGGAAACGTTCGTTGAGTACGGGCGTGAAGGTCTTTATATTTATGGTGGTATCGAAGAACAGCAGCCGCCAGCCCATGGCCAGGAAGACGGCAAAACTGAAATTGCGGAAAAAGGACATCCGCAGCCGGAAAGAAAGCCAGACCAGCAGCACAAACTCGGCGGCCCAGATGATGGTCGTCCAGGCTTTATCACCGAGCTGTATGGGAACGGCGGCGGTAAGAAGAACCATGCCCGTGCCCAGGGCGAATAGACTTAATCGGGCATTATCCGGGCTGCGCCGGTAGGTCAAATAAGAGAGCAGACCGTAGAATATCGCCAGCAGTAGCGTAAAGCCACCCATCCACCCCCGGAACTTGTCCCACATCAGTCCCAGGCTGATAAGGAAGTAGGCGGCGGCCGTCAGTATCATGAGGACGTAATCGAAGGTCTGGGGGATGCGGCGCCAGAGGGCGTGAAAGAGAGAGGTCGCTCCCACGAAGATTAGAAAGATAGCGGTGATGCCCAGCTCGGCGGTGGCGATGCCCACCTGGCGGTGGAACTCGCCGTACCAGAAGCCGTAGGTTATCAATGTGCAGCCCAGTGACAGCAGCGTGAACCAGCGCCAGTTGCGGAAAGTAGCCAGCAGCAGCACGCCGAGGTCGACGACGATGATATAGACGAGCAGCTGGATTGCCTGGCCGCTAGCGCTGGCCCTGATTAACCCGTCTTCGAAAGCGCCCAGGATGAAGGGGGCAAAGAATGCGCCCAGGATGCCCAGTATGGCCAGGGCCATGGAATCATAGCGGCGGGCGAGCACCGCAGAAATGGCGCTGATTACCAGCAGTAAAACCACGGCGGGATAGATGCTGATGAGGTGATAGGTGGCGAAGCAAGCGAAGATGGACAGGTAGAGGACAGCGATACCACCGCCGCTAAGTACCTGGGTCAGGATGGGGTAATGCGTCCGCCACCAGTTGCCCAGGCCCAGCATGACCAGCCCGGCAGCCACACCCACGATGACCCGGGTGGTAGGACCAATCCAGTTGTTTTCGAAGGCGTATTTGAGAAAGAAACCGATGCCGATGATGAGGGCCAGGACGCCGATGCGGGCCAGCCAGCTGCCGCCCAGCACCTGCTCCCATTCCCTCGCCCTGGCTGGCGCTGTTTCTTCTTCGGTTGCCATAGCTGGGGCTTTCTCCGGCGGCGTTTTTTCCATCTGGGTAGTGGCAGCCGCCGGGGTTGCGGGCGTGGGTGCCGGTGGGGATGGAGCCTTCGCTGTGGTTTGCCAGCTCTCCAGGGCGTCCAGCCGGGTATTGATAATCGTTAGCAGCCCCCGCAGCTGGCGGATTTCGTCCGCTACGGCATGGGGTTCCGGGGGAGGGATGGCGGGTTCAGTTTTCAGCGGGGCGCCGCAGGAAAGGCAGAAACGGGCCTCCGGCGGGTTATTGTTGCCACATTTGCCACATAGTATGAAGGCCATCGTTTAACTCACCCCCTGCGGGCAATTTCACCAATCAGGTAATCCAGGAAGGCGGAGAAAGGCTGGGCGGGCAACTGTTGGCCGCTGCGGAGGCGGACGGATACGGTGTTATCGGCCACCTCTTTATCGCCGATGATGACCATGTAGGGTATTTTCTCCAGCTGGGCCTGCCGGATTTTCGGGTTCATCCTCTCGGAGCGGTCGTCCACCTCGACGCGCACGCCTTTGTCTTTCATTTCCTTTTCCAGCCTGTGCGCATGGTCGAGGTGGCGGTCGGCCACGGGAATAATTTTTACCTGCACCGGTGAAAGCCAGGTGGGGAAGGCGCCGGCGTAGTGCTCGATGAGGAAAGCCATCGTCCTTTCGATAGCACCGATGGAAGACCGGTGGATAACGATGGGCTCTTTTTCTTTGCCGTCGCTATCGATATACGTAAGATTAAAGCGTTTCGGCCCTACAAAGTCATACTGGACGGTAAAGGCGGTGTCTTCCTTACCGGCGACGTTTTTCATCTGGATGTCTATTTTAGGGCCGTAGAAAGCGGCTTCATCTCCAGCCTCGAAGTAATTAGCCTTCCTTTGTATCAGTACCTCCCTAAACACATTTTCGGCGTAGTCCCAGGCCTCGTCATCCTGGAAGTATTTCTTGGTGTCTTTCCTGTCACCGAGAGACAGCCGGTAGCGATAGTCTACGCCGGCTTTATATCCTAAGACCCCGGCGATATATTCGATTAAGTCCATGACCTGGTTTATTTCACTGACGGCCTGTTCTTTCTGGCAGATGATATGGGAGTCCGCCAGGCAAAAAAGGCGGACTCTGGTCAGCCCGATAAGTTCGCCCGATTTTTCATAACGGAACTGCTTGGCCAGCTCGGCGATGCGGAAGGGCAGCTCCCGGTAGGACCTTGGCTTGCTGGCATAATACTGGTAGTGATGCGGGCAGGTCATGGGCCTTAATATCAGCTCTTCTTCGTCTATCTTCATGACCGGATACATCGTTTCTTTATAGTAGGGATAATGGCCGGAAGTTTTATACAGCTCAACATTAGCCAGGTCGGGGGTATAGATGTGTTTATACCCTCTCTTCAGTTCCTCATCGACGACGAAACGCTCCAGTTCCCTTCTTATTATCGACCCCTTTTCCGTGAAGATGGGCAGCCCTTTCCCCACCAGGTTCGAAAAGACGAAAAGGTCGAGGTCCTTGCCGATTTTCCTGTGGTCTCTCTTTTTTATCTCTTCCTGTAAAGTTAAGTATTCGTCGAGTTCCTTCTGGCTGTTGAAAGCGATGCCGTAGATGCGCTGGAGCATGGTATTATGTTCGTCGCCGCGCCAGTAGGCCCCGGCGATGCTCATCAGCTTGAACGCCTTGATTTCGCCGGTGGAAGCTACGTGCGGCCCGCGGCACAGGTCGATGAAGTTGCCCTGCTCGTAAATAACGACCTTATCATCGGGGATTTCCTCGATGAGTTCCAGTTTGTAGGGCTGGGCGGCGAAGAGCTTTTTCGCCTCTTCCTTGGTGATTTCCCGGTGCTTGAAAGGCAGGTTCGCTTTGATTATCTCGGCCATCTTATTTTCGATGACCGGCAGGTCTTCCGGGGTGAGCGAGCGCGGTAAATCGAAGTCGTAATAAAACCCGTCTTCAATCGCCGGGCCGATGGCGAATTTGGCCTCCGGGAAGAGTGAAAGCACGGCCTCCGCCATGACGTGCGAGGCCGAGTGGCGCATTATCTCCAGTTTTTCTTCTGCGTTCATCGCACCTATTATATCAGCGTTCAGCTACGGGCGCAATTGCACGCCCCTTACGTCATGGCGAGCCATCCGCCGCAGGCGGAGGCGTGGCAATCTCAATGAGGAATCTGAACCAGTGGTAGGGATTGCCACGGTCGCTGATGCTCCCTCGCAATGACAAACGAACAGCTTGCCCGTAACGCGGGGTTATTATAAAATATAATATAGCGGACAACTTTGTGAGAGGTGATTATTTCCATGCCTGTTTATGAGTATGAGTGCGGCTCGTGCCGCCACCGTTTCGAGAAAAGGCAGGGCTTCGATGATGAACCGAAGGCCGTCTGCCCGCGCTGCGAGGGAAAAGCCCGGCGGGTCTTTCACGCGGCCCCGGTGATATTTAAAGGCAGCGGCTTCTATGTTACCGACCACCGTAAAAACACGGGGCCGGATAGTTCCCCGGAGAAGAAGGAAACCAAGAGCGAACCATCAGCCGGTAAGAGCAAGAGTGAAAGCGCTGCTGCAAAGGGTAATTAGAGCCTCGGTCGGCGTGGCCGGCGAGGAGGTGGGGAGGATAGGACCGGGGTTGGTCGTTTTCCTCGGGGTGGCGGACGGCGACACGGAAAAAGATGCGCAGTATTTGGTGCAGAAAATCATCAACCTGCGCATTTTTGCTGATGAAGAGCAGAAGTTCAATCTCTCCGCGCTGGATGTCGGCGGCGAACTTTTAATGGTGAGCCAGTTCACCCTGCTGGCGGATACGCGCAAGGGAAGGCGTCCCAGCTTCGAGGGCGCCGCCCGCCCGGAAAAGGCCGAGGCATTGTTTAACTATGCCGTCAGGCTGGCGGTTGAAAGTGGCCTCAAGGTGGCTACCGGGCGTTTCCAGCAGCACATGCAGGTGGCAATCCTCAACGACGGGCCGGTGACCATCATGCTGGACAGCCGCGAAAAGTTCGGGAACGTTTAAAGGGGGGACACTATGGTCAGCGATGATAAGACGAGGTTGAAGACCCTGTTGGGCTACTGGGTGGAGCACAACCGGGAGCACAGCCAGGAGTTCCGTGAATGGGCGGACAAAGCCGGGAAAATGGGCGAGGGCGGGGTGGCTAAAGACCTGTTGAAAGCCGTGGGCAGTATGGAAAAAGTCACCGACATTTTGTCCGGAATATTAAAGAGGTTATAGGAGGGCGGGGCGATGTGTCTGGCAAAGGCGTACCTCGGCGGGAAGGGTGAGAAAGAGCTCCTGGCGGAAGAAGTGACCTCGGTCCGGGCGGAGAACGGCCGGCTCCTGGTGACGACGCTTTTCGGCGAGAAAAAAGAAGTGGCCGCCCGCATCAGGGAAATCGACTTCCGGGCGAGCCATATTATACTGGAAAAATCCGACGGCAGGGACTAATCCGGCCTCATTCCTTTCAGAAAGGAGGCCTCGAACTCGAGGCTGATGTCCAGCGCCCGGTATGAGTGCGTCAGGGCGCCGACGGAGATGAAATCGACGCCCGTCCTGGCTACCCGCCGTACGTTGTCCAGTGTGATGCCCCCGGACGCTTCGAGCTTCGCCTTGCCTTTGGCCAGCCCGACCACCTGTTTCATCTCTTCGATGCCCATGTTGTCCAGCATGATGATGTCCGGCCCGGCCAGTAAGGCTTCCTGCGCTTCCGCCACGCTGGTCACTTCCACCTCGATGGTCATCCCCGGCGGGGCATTCTGGCGAGCTTTAGCGATGATATCCTTGAGGTTCATTCCCGCGGCGCGTAACGCGGCGATGTGATTGTCCTTGATTAAAACGGCATCGCCGAGGTGAAAGCGGTGGTTGGCGCCGCCGCCGGCGCGTACGGCGTATTTTTCCAGAGGGCGCAGGCCGGGGGTGGTCTTACGCGTGTCCATGATTTTCACGCCGGTGCCCTCGGTCGCGGCCACGTACTGCGCCGTCGTCGAGGTGATGCCGCTCAAACGCTGCAGAAAGTTGAGCGCCACGCGTTCTGCCTTGAGAATACTGATGACGCGGCCGCTAACGGTGCCGGCGATGTCCCCCGGTCTGATAGCTGTCCCGTCCTGAATCAGAATATTAATCTTAAGCGCCGGGTCGGTGTGGGAAAAGACATGCCCGGCTACCCCGATACCGGCCAGGACGCCCGGTTCTTTCACCAGCAACGAGGCTTTGCCCGAGAGGTCGGTGGGTATCAGCGCCTCGCTGGTGACATCGCCGCGGCTGGTATCTTCTGCCAGCGCCCGGTCGATAACAGTATCGAGTTCCTGGTCGGAAAGGTAGTCCTGAAGGTTCATCTCGTGACCCTTAACTTAAACGGTCATGGCGAGGGCGCAACCCGACACAATGCGTAAATCCGCGGGGCGGATTGCTTCGCGGAGTTTATCCTGAGCGAAGCGTGAGGACTCGCCATGACAATAGGGATGGCTATCTTTGTATCTGTGTCTGGTCTTTAATCACCATGACGCTGCCCTTGGCGACTCTTAGCAGCGTGCCCCCTTCGACTTTAATCACCACGCTGTCTTCCCGGATGTTATCGACGACCCCGAAAATGCCCCCGGCGGTGATAACCCGGTCGCCCTTTTGTATGGCGGCGATCATCTCCTGCTGCTCTTTCTGCCGCTTACGCTGGGGCCTTATCATGACGAAATAAAACAGCGCGAAGATAACCACCAGGAAGCCTATCATGTAGATGGTGCTGGTGGTGCTATTGGCTTCCTGCCCTTCCGCCGCAGTGCAGCTGACGATTATTGCCAGTACTACGATGAGCAGTCCTGCGATAAGTCCGGTCTTGAGAATTCTATTCATTTTTCCTCCCGATTGGATTTATCTGCTTTGATTTCCCCCTGCAGCGACCACGGGCTGGTCCTGGTGATTTTGATATCTACCAGCTGTCCGAGGTGGTCGCCGCGGCTG